>NZ_JAGIQB010000207.1:0-1043 GCF_017815025.1 Cupriavidus phytohabitans | reverse complement strand
GGCAGTTCCGGCGGTTGCTGGAGCGCTATCGGCAGGAAGGACCGTCTGGACTGGTCTCCCGCAAGCGCGGCCGGCCCCCCAACAACCGCCTATCGGCCGATCGTGAGGCCGCTGCGCTTGACCTGATCCGCGAGCATTACGCGGACTTTGGCCCGACCCTGGCCGCCGAGAAGTTGCACGAGCGCCATGGGCTGACGCTGTCCAAGGAAACGATCCGCCGGCTGATGACGGTGGCTGGACTGTGGGTGCCGCGCAAACAGCGGCCACCGAAGATCTATCAACCTCGTAACCGGCGCGCCTGCTACGGTGAACTGATCCAGATCGACGGCTCCGACCACCGCTGGTTCGAAGACCGGGCGCCAGCCTGCACGCTGCTGGTCTATGTCGACGACGCCACCAGCCGGATCATGGAACTGCGCTTTACCCATTCGGAATCCACGTTCACATACTTTGCGGCGACGCGGGCCTATCTGGAGCGCCACGGCAAGCCGGTGGCGTTTTACAGCGACAAGGCCAGCGTATTCCGCGTCAATAAGCCGAACGCGGCCGGCGGCGACGGACATACCCAGTTTGCGCGGGCCTTATTTGAGCTGAACATTGAGGGCATCTGCGCCAACAGCAGCCAGGCCAAGGGGCGCGTCGAACGGGCCCACCAGACCCTGCAGGACCGCTTGGTCAAGGAACTTCGCCTTCGTCATATCAGCACCATGGAAGCCGCCAACGCCTTCATGGCGGAATTCATCGCAGACTACAACGCGCGCTTCGCCAAGGCGCCGCGCAATGACCACAACGCCCATCGGCCGCTGCGTCCCGACGAGAACCTGGATCTCATCTTCGCGTGGCGCGAGCCGCGCTGTGTGTCCAAGAACCTGACGATTCAGTACGACAAGATCCTCTATCTGCTGACGGATACGGCCGAGCATCGGAAGCTGGCCGGTCGCTATATCGATGTTTATCACTATCCGAACGGCAGGATCGAGCCACGCGCGAACGGCGCTGCCCTGCCCTATACCATCTACGACCGGCTATCGGAGATCGATCAG
>NZ_JAGIQB010000206.1:0-1048 GCF_017815025.1 Cupriavidus phytohabitans | reverse complement strand
AGCGAGCTGAGCTGGAAGCTAAGGAGCACCGGAAAGCAGCATAACGGCGGACGCGACAACTACCTTGACACACACCGGTATTCCGGACAAGATATACCTCTTTTGGGCGGGCACACGTACGGTTATACTCCGCGCTTCTCAACTAGGGGTAATCGACAATGGTCGCTGCAACGAAAACAACGAAGGTCAGGGCAGTCTCGACGAACAAGCCTGCCGCAAAGAAAGTGGCCGTGCCAACGAAAAAGGCAACCGTGCTCGCACGCGAGGCTCAGGCAGCGAAAAAGCGCTTGCTGAAATTGCGCGCCGACACGAAGAAGGCCATTGAGGCGGCCAAGCGCGAAGTCGCTCAGGCAACGGAAGCCGCAAGGTTCGCGCTTCGCTTTGAGAAGCAAGCCGCAAAGGATAAGCTTGCAGCGAAGAAGGCCAAGGCTGCGGGCGCCAAGAAGGCCGCAGGCAAAGCTGCCGCCACGAAAGCGGCCCCGAAAAAGCCTGTGACTGGTAGCAAAGCCTCCGCGAAAGCTGCGCCGAAGAAGGCCGCCGTGAAAGCCGTGACCAAGAAGCGGGCTCCGGCAAAGAAAGTGGTTCCGACCGTAGCGACACCTGAAGTTTCGGCTTGATCCTTGTCTCGGCCGGCACCGTACTTCGTTGACCGGTATCGATACGGAAGCTGGGCGCAGCTTGCGCCCAGCCGAATACTCGCCTGAACCTGATTCGGCATGGTGTTTGCGCTTGTGTCCGGTTGCACCGTTGCTGGCTGGCCCGGCATTACCGGGCACAGGAGCCTGTGTCGATGGTACGTCGTGCGTCCACCACGGACAATTAGTGATCAGCCGGACTTCCCTGCCGCCTCTGAAATTCCGTATTCCTCTCACTGAGGAGGTTGCTCTAGCAGGGCTTTGGCATCATGCCATTTTCCCGCGGGCCGAGAAAAACAGGCCGCCATTCAAACTGGACTCGTGGCGCCAGTTTCTAGGCTGATTGGCGAGGCGCTACTCGCTCCATTCCGCGTCGACGTCCCGAGCAAGATGTCCCGCGAGGATGTAGTCCC
>NZ_JAGIQB010000205.1:0-1055 GCF_017815025.1 Cupriavidus phytohabitans | reverse complement strand
TCGAGGCGACCGGCAACACGATCGCCATCGCGAACGTGCTGACAGGTCATGTCGGCAAGGTGATTGTCGCCAACCCCCTGCAAGTCCGCCTGATCGCTGAAGCCCGCGTGAAGACGGATAAGATCGATGCGGCAATCCTTGCGCAACTCTATGCGAGTGGCTTCCTGCCCGAGGTGTGGATTCCAGACGAGGCCACGCAAGCGATGCGGCGGCAGGTGTCGCGCCGCGCCCAGATCGTGCGGCAGCGGACGCGGCTCAAGAATGAGATTCACGCTGTCCTGGCCGCCCATCTCATCGAACGGTGTCCCGCCACAGACCTGTTTGGCAAGAAAGGGCGGGCCTGGCTGAGCCTGCAGCCGCTACCCATGGACGAGCGCATCGGGATCGACCAGCGGTTGCATGAGCTCGACAGGCTGGCAGAGAATCTGCAGCAGGTTGAGCGCGTCCTGGCCCAATCCGCTATTCAGGACGACAGGCTGCGCAAGCTGCTGACCATCACCGGCATCAACACCACCGTTGCGATCGGATTGATCTCGGCCATCGGCGATATCGCTCGCTTTCGCTCGCCGGAGAAACTGGTCAGCTACTTTGGCCTCAATCCTTCGGTCTACCAATCCGGCTTGCAACCAGCAAAGCACGGACACATCAGCAAGCGCGGACGTTCCTATGCGCGTGCCATGCTGGTCGAGGCTGCCTGGGCCGCAGCCCAAACGGCCGGCCCCGTCCGAGCCTTCTTCCTACGTGTCCGGGATCGTCGCGGTCAGCAGATCGCGGCCGTTGCCACGGCACGCAAGCTGGCAATCATCGTCTGGCACGTCCTCACGCGTAACGAATCCTTCGCCTGGGATCGCCCGGCGCTCACTGCGCGCAAGACCCGTGAGCTGGAACTGCTGGCAGGCATGCCTGCGCGTCGCGGTAGCCGCAAGGGGTCTTGCCGCCGCCTACAATCTGAAGTCCGTGCGAGATCTGGAGCGTGCGGCCGGCGAGCAAGCCGAGCAGGCTTACCAACGCCTGTTCTCGCGCTGGAAGCAAGCGCGACCGCAGGCAAGTGCGGT
>NZ_JAGIQB010000204.1:0-1070 GCF_017815025.1 Cupriavidus phytohabitans | reverse complement strand
GAAGACGGCAAGTCGCTGGCCGACGAGCTGGAAGTCGTGGAAGGCATGCAGTTCGACCGCGGCTACCTGTCGCCGTACTTCATCAACAACCCGGAAAAGCAAGTTGTCCAGCTGGACAACCCGTTCGTGCTGCTGTTCGACAAGAAGGTTTCGAACATCCGCGACCTGCTGCCGGTGCTGGAGCAAGTGGCCAAGGCTGGCCGCCCGCTGCTGATCATCGCTGAAGACGTCGAGGGCGAAGCCCTGGCAACCCTGGTGGTCAACAACATCCGTGGCATCCTGAAGACCGCCGCCGTCAAGGCCCCGGGCTTCGGCGACCGCCGCAAGGCCATGCTGGAAGACATCGCCATCCTGACCGGCGGCACCGTCATCGCTGAAGAAGTCGGCCTGACGCTGGAAAAGGCGACCCTGAACGACCTGGGCCAAGCCAAGCGCATCGAAATCGGCAAGGAAAACACCATCATCATCGATGGCGCCGGCGACGCAGGTGCGATCGAAGGCCGCGTGAAGCAGATCCGCGCCCAGATCGAAGAAGCGACCTCGGACTACGACCGTGAAAAGCTGCAAGAGCGCGTGGCCAAGCTGGCCGGCGGTGTTGCCGTGATCAAGGTTGGCGCTGCCACCGAAGTCGAAATGAAGGAAAAGAAGGCCCGCGTGGAAGACGCCCTGCACGCCACCCGCGCTGCGGTGGAAGAAGGCATCGTCCCCGGCGGCGGTGTGGCCCTGCTGCGCGCCCGCGCTGCGATCTCGGCACTGACTGGCGACAACGCCGACCAGAACGCCGGTATCAAGATCGTGCTGCGCGCCATGGAAGAGCCGCTGCGCCAGATCGTGCTGAACGCCGGTGAAGAAGCTTCGGTCGTCGTTGCCAAGGTCATCGAAGGCAAGGGCAACTACGGCTACAACGCGGCTTCGGGCGAGTACGGCGACCTGGTCGAAATGGGCGTGCTGGACCCGACCAAGGTCACCCGCACCGCACTGCAGAACGCCGCTTCGGTGGCTTCGCTGATGCTGACCACGGACTGCGCAGTTGCCGAAACGCCGAAGGAAGAGTCGGCTCCGGCAATGCC
>NZ_JAGIQB010000203.1:0-1072 GCF_017815025.1 Cupriavidus phytohabitans | reverse complement strand
GCGGCGGAAGCGCGCGCGGCCCATTGTGCGGATCTGAGGCTGGACGCGACCCCACCCTACCTCGTCGTGCGGGCACATGGGCCCCGAGACGCCCGCACGATGCACCTGGCGAGCTTCGCGGTACCGGCCCTACGGGCCTGGAGTACCCGGCGCGCGGCCCTCCCCATCGAGGGCGAATTGCTATTCACGCTCACCCCGGATGGTCGTCCAATCACCGACATGAGCTTCGGCCGTATCGTGTCCGAGATCCTCAACGCGATCGGCGCCACTGATGTCGAAATGAGCCCGCGCACGTTGCGCAATACGTTCTGCCGGCGCCACCTCTTAGCCGGTCACTCTCGCGATGACGTGAGCCAAATGTTGGGGCTGGCCAGCAATCGCACCTGCGACCGGATCGCCGCGACCCTGACACCTGCACAAACGCTTCAAGAGAACGTAGAAGTCGAGCGCAAAGGCTAGCGAAGCGGAAGATCATGGAAATCCCGATGCCCGCTTGCATACGCAGCAGCTTTTGCTATGCTTCGCCCGTGCGCCACACTAATAATCGCTGTCAGGGCGCGCAACTTTCTAATCAGACACGACTATGGCCACGAAAGCGAAACCTGTAGCAAAGACTGCAACGAAAACCGCAGCTAAGAAGGCTGCCCCGGCGAAGACGGCCGCTCCTGCCAAGAAAGCCGCTGCTGCCAAGAAGGCTGCCGCTGCTGCACCGGTCGCCAAGCCGATCAAGGACACGTTCAATAAGTCCACCCTGCTGGCACACCTCGTGGAACAGACCCAGCTGGACAAGAAGGCTGTCCAGACCGTGCTGGCCCAGCTGGAAAACACCATGGTGAACGCCCTGCACAAGAAAGGCGCCGGCGAATTCACCCTGCCGGGCCTGTTCAAGGTCTCGGCCATCCAGGTTCCGGCCACGAAGAAGCGCTTCGGCAAGAATCCGTTCACTGGCCAAGAGCAATGGTTCGCGGCCAAGCCGGCCAGCGTGAAGGTGAAGGTTCGTGCGATGAAGAAACTGAAGGACGCCGCGATGTAACCGCACCGGTTCACGCGTGCAAAAGAAAAAGCCCCGGAG
>NZ_JAGIQB010000202.1:0-1091 GCF_017815025.1 Cupriavidus phytohabitans | reverse complement strand
CCTTACCTCGAAATTTCCGCGGTCGCAGGCCCCATGCACCGCTGCGGGGACGGTACTACTTCTGTATAAGGAGATGGATTGAACCGCCCCGGGAACCGTGGAGGCTGGTTGGTTTAAGTTACTGACGTGCGCACCAAATAGGTGCGTAGTGCGTTATATGGGTATGAAGACAAGAGCTGATGCCCGAAAGTTGGATGGAGCCACGCAAGCTCATCTGAGAAAGCTGGTGGTGGAAGCGGTGCGTGGCGGGATGACACAAACCGGCGCGGCCTGGACGTATGGCGTAAGCCTGCGAGCGGTCAGCAAATGGATGAAACTGTCCAGAAAAGGCGGCGCGCGGGCGTTGAAGCCTGGCAAACGGGGCCGCCGCCCTGGCGGCGGCCGGCTGAACGCCCAGCAGGCCGCGCGGATTCGTGGGCTGATCGTGAGTCGGATGCCGGACCAACTGGCGATGCTGTTCTACCTCTGGACGCGCGAGTCCGTCGCGAGTCTGATTGAGCGGGAATACGGTGACACGGTTTCGTCGTCGACGACGGCCGGACGCTACCTCAAGGCGTGGGGCATGAGCGCCCAGAGACCTGTGCGCCGCGCCTATGAACGAAACGACGCGGCCATCGCCCGGTGGCTGAAGGAGGACTACCCGAAGCTCATGAAGGAAGCGAGGCAGGAAAAGGCAACGATTCATTGGGGCGACGAGATGGTCTTGCGCAGTGACCATGTGAGCGGCAAGAGCTTTGCCCCGATAGGGCAGGCGCCGGTGGTGCGCGCCACCGGCAAGCACTTTGGCTGCAACATGATCTCGGCCATCACCAATCGCGGGGCGCTGGCCTTCATGGTGCAAGTTCAACAACGCCGTGTTCATCGACTTTCTGAAGCGCATGCTCAGGCAGGCGACACGCAAAATCTATCTGATCGTCGATGGGCATCCAGTGCATCGGTCGGTCGCCGTCCGGCAATTCGTCGCGGAAAATGCTGAGCGCCTGCGCCTGCGCCTGATACGGCTGCCGGGATACTGGGTTCCGTCGCGATAAGGAGGTAGGGGCGAGCGGGGGACGGAAAGGTGCTGCGGTTAGGCCACCAGGGAGTAGAAC
>NZ_JAGIQB010000201.1:0-1093 GCF_017815025.1 Cupriavidus phytohabitans | reverse complement strand
GCAATCCATGGGGGCACAGCAGCGCAGTTTCTAAGCTTTCGCCGGTTACGCAATTGGCGAGATCCGTCGACCAAAAAAAACGCGCGGCGCGCAGCAGTTCGGCTTCTCGACCGCCGAAGTCAGCCAGCCACCTCTACGCCAGTCTAGCCTCGGCTCACTGCAAGCCTATCGTCCCATTCTGGGTACCAAAAGCTGTTCCTTCCGGATGATGTCGATCTCTTCGTCAATGATGGCTAACAACTCGGTCACGGATCCGGTGAAGCGCTCTCGTACCTGCTTGCGCGTTCTGCGCTCGCTGGCTGAACGCACAAGCTCATAGCTGTGTGCAGACGGTTTCGACAATCGGATGACTCTCAGTTCCTTGCTTGGCGGAAGTCGCAACCAATAAGAATAGCCATTCCTTACCCCTCGCTCTGTGCGTTCGCGGGGAACCAGGTATGGCCGGGCGAGCATGATGTCGGCGTGAATCGCTTCCAATGACATGGAAATTGGGCAGAAAAAGAAACCCCTGCATGCAGGGGTTGGACGCTAGGCTTTCGCTCGTGCGAGGCCTGATTTACGCCTCCTCTGCAATCAGGAACTTGTTGGGGTTCTTGCCAAGCCAGGCCGGTGTACGACCACGGCCGGACCACGTCTTGCCGGTCTTCGGATCTTGGTATTTCGGAGGCAGCGCCGATTTCGCCTTGACGGTGCCACTGCCTGCCGGACGGCCGCGACGGCGCTTCGTAATGTCCTCGACGGTCAGCCCATATTCCGCCATCAGGTTCTGAATCTGCTCAATGACCGAAGCGACCTCATTGGCACGGACTTCTTCCAGGTGAGCTTCCAGGGCTGCCTTCTGTGCCATCAGTTCTTTGTAAGTTGCCATTTGCTGTTTTCCTTTCCTGTGGAGGGATTCTGATACATAGTTTATAGCCAATTTCCTCATCATTGGAAATTCAGCGCAATATACGGTAACAATGTAAGGCGCCGTTTGACCAACAGCTGGACCGGCAGAGAAAGTGTGAAAGCATGTTTAGGCTTGCGCCAGGACGGATTTGAAACTCGATCACCGTCTGAAGGGGATTTGGCGACATTTAAGATCGAACTGAGC
>NZ_JAGIQB010000021.1:0-112534 GCF_017815025.1 Cupriavidus phytohabitans | reverse complement strand
GGGTTGTAAGGAGTCCTCAGATTAACGATTCAGCAAGTCGTCGCGCTGACGTCCACTGCCGGTATTTCAGCAGCCTGCTAAGCCTCACTTAGTCCGAGCCCATGACCACTGCCGCCCCCAGCATTCCTCCCTTCCACCTTGCCTTCCCCGTGCGCGACCTTGCCGAGGCGCGCGCATTCTATGGCGAGCTGCTCGGCTGCCCCGAAGGGCGCAGCTCGCCGGACTGGATCGACTTTAATTTCTTCGGCCACCAGATCGTGGCGCACCTGGCACCGGAGGAAGTCGGCCACAGCAAGACCAGCGCGGTCGATGGCGACCAGGTGCCGGTGCGGCACTTCGGCGCCGTGCTGTCGATTCCCGAATGGGAGGCGATGGCCGAAAAGCTACGGGCGGCAGGCGTCAGGTTCATCATCGAACCCCATATCCGCTTCAAGGGCGAGCCTGGCGAGCAAGCCACCATGTTCTTCCTTGACCCGTCGGGTAATGCGCTGGAGATCAAGGCCTTCGCCGACCTGTCGTCGTTGTTCGCCAAGTAAAGCGGCAACGAGCGTTGGAGGAGGGCAGGCGGCCGCTCCGGCTGCCGCAGGCGCGCCTGGCGCCTCAGATGGCGCCGGCCGCCGCCAGGGCCTCGATCTCGGCATCCGGCATCCCGATCGATCGCAGCACGGCGACGGAATGCTCGCCCACGGACGGCACATCGCCCATGCATGCGGCCACGCCCGACAGCGTCGCGGGCGGCAACAATGCCTGCACCACGCCACCCGGCGTACGCACGTCGCGCCAGCGATCGCGCGCGGCGAGCTGCGGATGGCGCCAAAGGTCGTGCATGTCGTTCAACGGCGAATTGGCGATCCCACCGCGATCGAGCCGGTCGACCAGTTGCTCGCGAGTCATGCCCCGCAGGTGCCGGCCGATCTCCTGATCCAGCTCGGCACGATTGGCGACGCGCTGCAGGTTTGAGCTGAAACGCTCGTTCGCGGCCAGCGCGGGGTCTTCCAGCACCTCCACGCAGAAGCGCTGCCATTCACGCTCGTTCTGCAGCCCGAAGATCACGCTGGCGCCGTCGCCGGTCTGGTACTGCCCATAAGGCGCGATGCCGGGGTGCGCCACGCCATTGCGCGCAGGCGGCGTGCCGCCGTAGTGGGCGAAGTTCAGCGGATACGACATCCATTCGCCGAGTGCCTCGAGCATGGTGACCTCGACGCGCAAGCCCGTGCCGGTGCGGGCGCGCTGCAGCAGCGCCGAGAGGATGCCGGTATAGGCATACATGCCCGCGGCGATGTCGGCGATCGAGATGCCGGTGCGCGACGGTGCGCCGTCGGTGCCGGTCACCGAGATCAGGCCGGACGCCGCCTGGATCAGCAGATCGTAGGCCTTCTTGTCGCGATACGGGCCGCTGTCGCCGTAGCCGGAGATATCGCAAACGATCAGGCGCGGAAAATCCTCATGCAATGACGCGAAGTCCAGCCCCATGCGCTGGGCCGCACCGGGGGCCAGGTTCTGGATAAAGATGTCGGCCCCGGCAAGCAGCTTGCGTACCACGGCCTTTGCCTCCGGCTTCTTCAGGTCGAGCGCCAGGCTTTCCTTGCCGCGGTTGGCCCAGACGAAGAAGGACGACTGGCCATGCACGGTGTGGTCGTAGTCGCGCGCGAAATCGCCCACGACAGGGCGTTCCACCTTGATGACACGTGCGCCGAGGTCGGCGAGCTGGCGGCTGGCGAAGGGCGCGGCGATGGCGTGCTCGAGCGCCAGGACGGTGATGCCATCGAGCGGGCGAGGAGGAGTTTGCATGGCAGGAAGCGGTAGTGTTCTGGACGGCGCGCAGGCCGGGGCGAGCCAGTATAGGAACAGTGCTTCCTGCCCGGATAGTCGATATTTCCTAAGGCCTGTTCGAGCGTTTCGAACGCTGCGATACCCCGCCTGCTATGCTGCCTCGGGCGTTCCCCATTCGGCAACGTAGCGGATAAAGTCCCGCGTATAGGCCGGCAGCGCGTTCTGGCTTCGCACCACGATGCGCTGCTCGCGCCGCGCCCACGCTTCATCGAGTGCCACGCCCTCCACCGTGCCCTGCGCGATCAACGGGCCCGCCACGGAACGCGGCACCAGCGAAATACCGGCGCCTTCCTGCACGCAGCGCATGGCCGCGGCAAAGTCGGGCGCATGCACGCGCACGCGCGGCTTGATGCCGGCCCGCGCCGCCATGTCGGCCAGGAACAGGAAGTTGCTGCTCTTGCTGCCGACTGTCACCAGGTCATGCTCCAGCGCTTGCGCCAGGCTGACCTTGTCCAGCATCCCCAGCGCATGCCGTGCTGGCACCACGAACATCAGTTCATCGACACCATAGCGGATGAACTCCAGCCCGCGCAGGTCGATGGCACCCGCCACCAGGCCGACGTCGGCGCGGTCTTCGATCACCGCGCGCACGCTGTCTTCGCTCAGGTGCTCTTCGAGGTCGACGTTGACGTTGGGGTAGGCAGCCAGGAAGCGGCTCAGCGCCGCCGGCAGGCTGGCCATGGTGCTGCTGTTGGCGTAGACCCGGATATGTCCTTCGATACCGTCGGTATGGCGCTGCATCTCGCGCTGCAGGCGTTGCACGTTTTCCATGATGGCCTGCGCGTAGCGCAAAACCGTTTCGCCGGCGGGCGTCAGCGCCATGCCTTTCTGCGTGCGGTTGAACAGCGGCACGCCCATCGCCTGTTCCAGGTTCTTGAGACGGTAGCTGGCCGAAGGCGCCGTCAGGTGCACATCCGAGGCGCCGCCGGTGACGCTCCTGGCCTGTGCGATGGCAAGGAATACGCGCAGGTCGGTCAGTTCGAAACGCATGCTTGTCTCCGGTTTTCCAGCCGCGCCGGCGGGCGCTTTAGAAGATTTCTAACGGGACCCGTGGCGCTTTCGACTGGTGTGTTCTGAACGTCAGATTTTATATTTCCGCTCGTCGCGGCAGCCAGTCTATGGCGATGCCGCGAACCAGAACCAGGAGACCGACATGACTTCAAACTTGCGCAGGATCGCCACCGTCCTGGGCAGCGCAGCGGCATTGCTGGCCTGCGTGTCCCCGGCAGCGGCGCAGGCCGATTACCCCGCGCGGCCGGTGCGGCTGATCGTGCCCTATGCAGCCGGCGGGCCGACCGATACTTTTGCCCGCTCCCTGGCGGCCAGCTGGGGCAGCAAGCTCAACACCACGGTGGTGGTCGAGAACCGTTCGGGCGCTGGCACCATTGTCGGCACGGAAGCCGCGGCCAAGGCCGCACCGGATGGCTACACGCTGCTGCTGACCACGGTCGCGCATGCCGTCAACCCGAGCATCCACGCACGGCTGCCATATCGGACGGTGGAAGATTTCGCGCCTGTCGGGCTGGCAGCGCGCGCGCCGCTGGTGCTGGTGGTCAACAAGCACGTGCCCGCCCGGACGCTGCCGGAATTCATCGCCTACCTGAAGTCGCATCCGGGGAAAGTCAACTATGGCTCGGCCGGTGTCGGCAGCGCTCCGCACCTTGCCGGCGAGCTGCTGAACTACAGCGCGGGCACCCGGGCCGTCCACGTGCCGTATCGCGGCAGCGCGCCGGCCATGGCCGACCTGATCGGCGGGCATGTCGAATTCATGCTCGACAGCGCGCCGACCGGCCTGGCGCAGGTGCGTGCTGACACGGTGCGGCTGCTGGGAACGTCGATGGCCAAACGGCTGCCGCAGACCAGGGACACGCCGGCGATCGCCGAAGCGGTCGCCGGTTACGAGGCTTACACCTGGAACGCCGTGTTCGCACCGGTCCAGACGCCGCCTGCGGTGATCCAGAAGCTTTCGGCGACGCTTGGCGAGGCGCTCGGCGATCCGACGCTGCAGAGCAAGGCCTACGAGCTCGGCCTGGTGCTGGAAAGCAAGCCGACGCCGCAGGGCCTGCGCGATTTCCTGCGTGCCGAACTGGACAAGTGGAAACGCGTGGCCGTTGCCACCAACATGAAGGCGGAATGACCGGAATCCCCGGCAGACCGCGAGCGATACCACGCAACAAGGAGCACCGATGAAGGCCTACCAGCTTTGCCCCCAACGCTACTTCGAGGATTTCGAGCTCGGCGAGCGTTTCAACCTGCCGTCCCGCACCATGACCGACGCGCTGTTCGCCGCCTTCCAGCTGGCCAGCGGCGACAACCATCCGGTCCACTACGACGTCGAATATTGCCGCGCGCATGGCATGCCGCACATGCTCGCGCACGGCTTCCAGGTCGTGATCCAGACCGCTGCAGGGGCGGGGCTGTTCCCGCATATGGTCGAGGAATCGCTGAAGGGCTTTATCGAACAGAGCAGCCGTTTCCTTGCCCCGGTCTACGTCGGCGATACCTTGTACAGCAGTCTCACGGTCAGCGAGCTGGTGCCGGGGCGCACCACCGGCGTGCTGGCGATGCGGTCCGAAGTGCGCAACCAGAACGACGTGTGCGTGATGGAAGGAACGCAGCGTTACCTGCTGCGCAAGCGCGGCGCCGGCGCGGGCTGATGCGGCCTGGCCAGCCAGCCGCGAGCGGTGCCGGGGGCATCGTTCCAGCGGCAGGACGCTGCGATGCGCCGGCGCTGTCTACCGCACCTGGCACGCGACACCTATGATCGATCCATCAACCTGGCGCCGGCCGCCTCGGCAAGATCCGCGCATCGCGGGCTGTCCCGGCCGGCATTTCCGGAGATCGACATGAAGCGCATCCTGGGTGTCTACAGCGCACCGCGTTCGCACTGGGTCGGAAACGGCTTTCCGGTGCGTTCGATGTTCTCTTACCAGAGCCATGGCAGGCAGCTCAGCCCGTTCCTGCTGCTGGACTATGCCGGCCCGGCTGACTTTACGCCGACGCAGGCGCCACGCGGCGTGGGCCAGCATCCGCACCGGGGCTTCGAGACGGTGACGATCGTCTACAAGGGCGAAGTCGCGCATCGCGATTCGACCGGCCAGGGCGGCGTGATCGGGCCCGGTGATGTGCAGTGGATGACCGCGGGCGCGGGCATCCTGCATGAAGAGTTCCATTCGCCGGCCTTCAGCCGCAGCGGCGGCGCGCTGGAAATGGTGCAGCTGTGGGTCAACCTGCCCGCCCGCGACAAGATGGCCGCACCCGGCTACCAGGCCATCGTCGACCGCGATATTCCCGCGGTGGCGCTGCCCGATGGCGCGGGCAGCGTGCGCGTGATCGCTGGCGAGTACGGCGGCAAGGCGGGCCCGGCCCGCACCTTTACACCGATGCACGTCTGGGACATGCGCATGGCGCAGGGCGGCGCGGTCAGGCTGCCGCTGCCCGATGGCTGGCATGCCGCGCTGGTGGTGCTGCGCGGCCGGGTCACCGTCAATGCCGAGGCCACGGTCCGGGATGCCGAGATGGTGGTGCTGGACGGCGCCGGTGACGCTGTCACGCTGGAGGCGGGCAGCGACGCGGTGGTGTTGCTGCTCAGCGGCGAGCCGATCGACGAACCCATCGTCGGCCATGGCCCGTTCGTGATGAATACGGAAGCGGAGATTGCGCAGGCCTTCGAGGACTTCAGCAGCGGACGCTTTGGCAACATGGCGGCGACCGGCAGCCGGTAATACCATTCAGTTCGCCTCCGTCGTTCCCGCGCAGGCGGGAACGACGGGTAGTCCGCGATGCTTGAATGATCGGCATTAGCCCGCGGGACCCTTGCCGGACCTGCGATGCCGAGAACTTACTGCACGTTGCCCGCCACCGCGATCACCTGCCCGGTGATGTAGTTCGAATCGGGCGAGCAGAACAGGTACACGCCGCCTGCCGCTTCCTCCGGCGTGCCGCCGCGGCCGAGCGGGTTGCGCTGGGCATGCGACTTGAGCATTTCCGGGTTCAGGCCGACGCGGATCTCGCGCCCTTCGATGTTGACGGTGGCGCCGGCATGGGCGTCGGCCGACGTCATGCGGGTGTGGATCAGGCCGAAGGCGACCGCGTTCACGTTGACGTTGAAGCGGCCCCATTCGCGCGCCATCGCACGGGTCATGCCGATCACGCCGGCCTTGGCGCCGGAGTAGTTGATCTGGCCGGCGTTGCCGTTCAGGCCGGACGTCGACGAGATATTGACGATCTTGCGGTACACCTCGCGCCCGGCTTCCTTGTCGGCAGCCGCCAGCGCCTTGATATGCGGGTAGGCCGCGCGCAGGATGCGGAACGGGGCGGTCATGTGGCAGTCCAGGATGGCGTACCACTGTTCGTCGCTCATCTTCTGCACCACGTCGTCCCAGGTGAAACCGGCGTTGTTGACGATGATGTCGATGCTCTTGAAGTTGCTCATCGCCGTGTTGACAAAGCGGTCGGCGAAATCCGGCGCGGTCACGTTGCCCACGCACGCCACCGCCTCCACGCCCATTGCCTTCAGCTCTTCCACCGTCTGCTGCGCCGGTTCGGCGTCGAGGTCGTTGATGACCAGCCGCGCGCCTTCGCGCGCCAGGCGTTTGGCGATCGCATTGCCGATGCCGCGGCCCGAACCGGTGACCAGTGCCACCTTGCCTTCAAGTGCTCCCATTGCTGACTCCTTTGTGCTCGATTGGATTTACAGGGCAACGACCGCGTCGCCGAGGATCTTGGTTTCGCCGTACTGGTTGGCGGTCTGGATTTCCAGCCTGATGCGCTGCTCCTTGCCATCCGGGCCGTCCGCTTCCAGCTTTTCCACCACGCGGCCGCTGCAGGTGATGCGATGGCCCAGGTGCGTGATGCCGACGAAGCGCACGCCGAACTGGCGCAGCTGGCGCTGGTCGACCCACTGCGTCAGCAGGCGGCCGAGGTAGGCCATCGACAGCATGCCGTGCGCGAACACGTCGGGCATGCCGGCCTTGCGCGCGTAGTCGGTATCGATATGGATGGCGTTGTGGTCGTTCGACGCGCCGGCGAACAGCGCCAGCGTGGTGCGGTTGATCGGTTCCAGCGTCAGCGGCGGCAGGGTGTCGCCCACCTTGACCTGGTCGAAACTCAGTTTGCTCATGTGGGGCCTCCGGTTCAGCCGTTGCGTTGCACCAGCACGCTGCGCAGGTCGGCAATGTGTTCGCCGTCCTGGTTGGTCACGCGCGTATTGCGCACCACGAACTCCAGTGCACCGTTCTTCTTGTCGTAGATGTCCTCGATGGTGGTGCGCAAGTGCAGCACGTCGCCCGCGTAGGCCATGCGGTGGTAGGTGAAGGACTGCTCGCCGTGCAGGATGCGCTCGGGCTTGATGCCGAGCTCGTCGCGCCAGGCGCTGGGCGGGTTGGCCAGCTCGAGCGAGAACAGGAAGGTCGGCGGCAGTGGCAGGCCGGGATGACCGGCGTCGCGCGCGGCGGCTTCGTCGAGGTAGATGGGATCGGTCTGGCCGGTGGCCTTGGCGAAGAAGCGCAGCTGGCTGGCCGGCGCGGACGTGCGGAAATCCGCGACGACCTTGCCGATGTGTTTCTTGTCGATCATGGATAGTCTCCCGTGAATGCGTGCGCTCAGGCGTGCTTCTGGTACAGCGTCACGACGCAGGCGCCGCCCAGCCCCAGGTTGTGCGTGAGCGCCAGGCGCGCGCCTTCCACCTGGCGCTTGTCGGCGGTGCCGCGCAGTTGCCGGACCATCTCGAAGCACTGCGCCAGCCCGGTGGCGCCCAGCGGGTGGCCCTTGGACAGCAGGCCGCCCGACGGATTGACCACCCACTTGCCGCCGTAGGTGTTGTCGCCGTCGTTGACCAGCTGCTCGGCGCCGCCTTCCTCGCACAGGCCCAGGCCTTCATAGGTCAGCAGCTCGTTCTGCGCGAAGCAGTCGTGCAGTTCGATCACGTCGATGTCCTGCGGGCCGACTCCCGCCTGCTCGTACACCAGTTGCGAACCCTCGCGGGTCATGTCGAAGCCGACCACGCGGATCATGTCGCGCGCGTCATAGGTGCTGGGGCGGTCGGTGGTCAGGGACTGGCCGGCGATCAGCACGTCGGCCTTCAGTCCTTTCCTGCGCGCGAAGTCCTCCGACACCACGATCGCGGCCGCCGCGCCGCAGGTCGGCGGGCAGGCCATCAGGCGCGTCAGCACGCCTTCCCACAGCGCCGGCGCGGCCAGCACTTCTTCGGGAGTCAATACATTGCGAAACACGGCCAGCGGGTTGTTGGCGGCATGGCGGCTGGCCTTGGCGCGGATCCTGGCGAAGGTCTCGAGCCTGGTGCCGTACTTGTCCATGTGGGCCTTGCCCGCGCCGGAGAACTGGCGAATGGCGTTGGGCAGGTCCTTGCGGTCGACCAGCTCGTCGACCAGGTTGAGCGCGCGCTCCAGCGCCGGGGCGCGGTCGTCCCAGCGCGACTTGAGCGCGCCGGGCTGCATGTACTCGAAGCCGACCGCCAGCGCGCAGTCCACGGCGCCGCTCTGCACGGCCTGGCGCGCCAGGAACAGCGCCGAAGAGCCGGTGGCGCAGTTGTTGTTGACGTTGATGACGGGGATGCCGGTCATGCCGACCTGGTACAGCGCCTTCTGGCCACAGGTGGAGTCGCCGTAGACGTAGCCGGCGTAGGCCTGCTGCACGTCGTCGTAGCCCAGGCCGGCGTCTTCCAGCGCCTGGCGTACGGCCGTGGCGCCCATCACATCATAGGTGTCGCTGCTGCCCGGCTTCTTGAACGGGATCATGCCGGCGCCGGCGACGAAAACCTTGCGAGTCATGTGTGTCCTCCGATGGATGTTCTGGATAGGTGTGGCGTTACAGCTTGCGCGAGATCAGTTCGCGCATCACTTCGCTGGTGCCGCCGTAGATGCGCGTGACGCGCGAATCGGCAAAGGCGCGCGCCACCGGGTACTCGAGCATGTAGCCGTAGCCGCCGTGCAGCTGCACCATCTGGTCCAGCGCCTGGCCCAGCGCCTCGGTGGCGTACAGCTTGGCGACTGCGGCTTCTTCCAGCGTCAGGCGGCGGCGGATGTGCTCGCCCAGGTAGTGGTCGATCATCAGCCGCACCGCGATCGCCTGCGCCTTGATGTCGGCCAGCTTGAACCTGGTGTTCTGGAAGTCCCACACGGTCTGGTTGAAGGCCTTGCGGTCCTTGACGTAGGCCAGCGTGTGCTCCAGCGAGGCTTCGAGCTTGGCCGCGGCGCTGATGGCGATCGAGAGGCGTTCCTGCGGCAGTTCGGCCATCAGGTAGCCGAAGCCCTTGCCTTCTTCGCCGAGCAGGTTGGCTACCGGCACGCGCACGTTGTCGAAGAACAGCTCGGCGGTGTCCTGCGCATGCTGGCCGACCTTGTCGAGCTTGCGGCCGCGGCGGAAGCCTTCACGGTCGGCTTCGACCACGATCAGGCTGACGCCGCGCGAGCCAGCGCCCGGGTCGGTCTTGCAGACCATGATGATCAGGTCGGCGTTCAGGCCGTTGGAGATGAAGGTCTTGCTGCCGTTGATGACGTATTCGTTGCCCTCGCGGATCGCGGTGGTGCGGATGGCCTTGAGGTCGCTGCCGGTGCCGGGCTCGGTCATGCCGATCGCCAGGATGTATTCACCTGAGCAGACCTTGGGCAGCCAGCGCTGCTTCTGTTCCTCGTTGCCGATGCGGGCGATGTACGGCGCGATGATGTCGGAATGCACGCCGAAGCCCGGGCCGCTGATGCCGGCGCGCGCCTGCTCTTCGTTGAAGATGGCGGAGTGGCCGAAGTCGCCGCCGCCGCCGCCGTACTCGGTCGGCAGCGTCACGCACAGCAGCCCTTCGCGGCCGGCCTTGAGCCAGGTCTCTCGGTCGACCTTGCCGGCCTTGTCCCACTCCGCCTGGCGGGGCAGGCATTCGCGCTCAAGGAAGCGCCGCACCGTGGTGCGGAACATCTCGTGGTCGTCGCGGAAGATGGTGCGTTGGATGTTCATGGAGGTCTCCGGATGTCTGCCCGCAACTTGGCGCCGGCGGCGTGCGGTCTGCGGCGTGACGAGTTTTCTGGGAAATGGGAATGCGGTTCGGGCACAGGTCGCCGGCGGGTTGCGGGCCGGGCCACTGGCATGTCGCTAAGGTACTGGGGGGGAGGGGGGCGCGAACACCACCCGCGTCAGGTGGTGGGGTGGGCGCGGTTGCCGCGCGCGGGCTGCGCGGGGGGGAAGGGGGCAGGGAGTAGGGGAGTAGGGGAGTAGGGGGCAGGAGGCCGGTGCCGGGAGGAGGACCGGTGTGAGGCGTGCGCCGCGGAGGGCGCGTTCTCGTGCGCGTGAAGGGGTGTCAGCGCCCCCCGTCGGCCGGCTGGCTGCCCTGGCCAAGCTCGCGGTCGCGCACGCGCGCCACCGCCTCGTCGCGGCTGCTCACGCCGAGCTTGCGGAAGATATTGCGCAGGTGCCATTTCACCGTCTCCGGCGACAGGCCCAGCGTGCGCGCGATCTTCTTGTTGGGCAGCGCCTGGCCGAGCAGGCGCACCACATCGGCCTCGCGGTCGCTCAGTTCTTCGGTGCGGCCCTCTGCCAATCCCGCGGGCGCTGCGCCGGCTGCCGCCGCTCCGGCCGGTGCCCGCTCCGGCATGGCCCGCTGCAGCCGCTCGATGTAGAACGCCAGCACCGGGTCGAGCCCGGGCATGCCGGCGATGTCTTCGATCTGCCGCATCGCGCCCGGGTAGGCATCGATCAGGCTGCGCATCAGCCCGAGCCGGTGCCCGCGGCGCAAGCCTTCGAGCGCATGCCCGCGCGCGCCCTCCGGATCGCCGCGGCGCATGGCGACGCCCGCGGCCAGCATGTGCAGCTGCGCCACGTGGCGCTGCCAGCCGCGCGTTTCGCAGTAGGCAATCAGCGGCGCCAGCCGCGTCCAGGCGGCGCGCAGGTCGTCATGCGCGAGGCTGGCCATCACGTGGGCCCGCTCGGTCACCATGTGGATGGCGTCGAGGAAGCCGCGCGGCGCATCGCGGTGGCGCGCGGCAATGGCGTCGAGCCGGGCCAGCACCGCTTCGGCCGTGGCGATGTCGCCGCTGGCCAGGTGCAGGCGGACCTGGTTGGACAGGCTCTGCGCCACCAGCCTGTCCAGGCCCTGCTGCGTGCCATAGTCCTCCAGGCGCTCCAGCTGCGCGAAGGCATCGAGCCGGTGGCCGATGATCCAGTGCGCCGCGGCCAGTACGGTATGCACGCGCAGCACGGAATCGGGGATCGAGACGCGTTCCAGCACGTCGACGCGGTCTTCGAGCAGCTTGCGCGCGGCGTCCAGGTCGTTGTGCTCGTACAGCACTTCGCCCAGCAGCGCGGCGGCAAAGTACTCCGGCTCGGCGCCGGCGCCGCCGTGCCCCACCAGCTCGGCTTCGCGCAGCACGTCGCGGCTGATCCGCTCGACCTGCGTCACGTTGCCTTCCATCGCGTGGCTGAACCCGGCCAGGCAGCGGCCGTTGAGCATGCCGCTGGCGGTGCCCAGCAGCGGCACCCCGTCGATCAGCAGCGGCGGCGTCTCGGCGTGGATCGCGCGCGCACGTTCGTAGTCGCCCAGGTGCATGTACAGCAGCGACAGCAGGTTGTTGCGCGAGCCCATGTAGAAGGGCGCGATATCGGCCGGGGCGGCTTCGATCTCGGGCAGCAGCGCCAGCGCGCCGGCGGTGTCGTCGCGCAGCAGCACCAGGCTGAAGCGCAGCAGCGCCAGCCGGTAGCGCAGCGAAGCGTAGCCGGGACCGATTGCGGGTCCGAGATCGGCTTCGAGCCGGTCGGCCGCCGCGGCACAGCCGTCGAGGTCGCGCGTGAGCATCTGCATGCGCAGCGCCAGCAGCCGCAGTTCCGGACGCGCCTGGATCTCGCTGGCGGGAAGCAGGCGCAGCAGTCCCAGCGCCGTGCGTACCTCGCCGCGCGCCATCAGGGTGTCGGTATAGCGTTCAACCAGCTCGGCCGCGGTGCCGGCATCGCCGGCGAGCACGGCGTGGTGGACCGCCTCGGCCAGCATGCGATGTTCGCGGAACCAGCGCCAGGCCGCCCCGTGGATGGCGCGCCGCTGCGCCTCGCCGCGCGCGCGGAAGCGCTCGGCCAGGGTTTCGCGCAGCAGCGGGTGCAGGCGGTACCAGGCTTCGCGTTCGGGGCCGGAAGTGGGGGTGATAAAGAGGTTCTCTTGCTCCAGCCGCGTCAGCAGGGCCAGCACCTCGTGCTCGCCCATCGCCTGTTCGCCCAGCGCCTGGCACAGCGATGCCGTAAAGCGTTCGCACGCGGCCGCGCGCACCAGCAGTTCGGCTTCGTCGGGCGCCAGCCGCGACAGGACATCGCGCTCGAAATATTCGGCAAAGGCGCCGGCGTCCTGCACGTTGGCCTGCACCAGGCCGCTGGCGAAGGTCGGGCCGCTGGCGCTGGCCTTCTTGCGCTTCCAGTGCGCGGCGAACAGCTGCAGGCCGGCGACCCAGCCGTCGGCCAGCTCGTGCAGCAGGCGCGCATCGCGCGCGCTGATCTCGCCCAGCTGGGCCCGCAGGAAGTGCTGCGATTCGGCCAGCGTGAAGCGCAGGTCGCGCTGGTCCAGTTCCAGCAGCTGGCCCTGGTCGCGCAGGCGCCCAAGCGACAGCGGCAGCGCCGCGCGCGTGGCGAGTACCACGTGGAAGTTGGGCGGGGCGTAGTCGAGCAGCCATTGCAGCGGCTGCAACACGCGTGCGGAGCCCAGGTGATGCACATCGTCGAGCACCAGCGTCACTTCACGCGAATGAGCGCCGATGCCGCGCACCAGCGCCACGATGGCGCGTTCGACGGCTTCATCGTCGGTGCCGCGTTCGGCCAGCAGCACGGCCTCGCGGGTAATGTCGGGGCTGATCTCGGCCAGGCAGGCGAGCACGCGGTCGAGCCAGCGCTGGCGCTCGTTGTCGGTGGGTTCCAGCGCCAGCGCGGCCATGTCGAAGCCCAGCGCCAGCAGGTCAAGGCGCCAGGCGCTCAGCAGCGCGGTCTTGCCGTAGCCGGCCGGTCCCTGCAGCACGATGCAGCGCCGCCGGCGCGCCTCGGTCAGCTGCGCCAGCAGCCGTTCGCGCGCAACCACGCGCGCCGCGCTGCGCAGCGATGCCGGGCGCGACGGCGGCGAGGGCAGCGTGGTGGGCTGGCTGCCGGGTGGCGACGGAGGGTTGGCTGGCGTGGGGGGCATCGGAGCGGCGGGATAGGTAAGCCTGCGCAAGCCCATGCAAGCGGCTGCGCTGGCTCGCGGGCGCCAGGACGTCCAGCCCTGGCGCGGCAACGGGCAGCTGTTGCCGCGATTGTATGGCAGAAGCCGCGGCCAGGCGATAGCGGCCCGGCAGGACCGCCGGCATGGCGGCGGTCCTGCCTTGAGCGCGCCAGGGTGCAGGCAGCACATGCATGCCGCCCGGGACAGATGGGTGAGGGTTTGCCGATGCCGGGCGTTGCCACGTGGCCTTATCGTCCGCCCGCGATTGCGCAGTGCCCCAGGCTATTCCGCGGTGGCGCCGCTGGTCTTGATCATGCGCGCGATCACCGGCTCGGTGGCATCGAATTCGCGCCGGAACTCGGACGGGCTGTTGCCGACCGGCTCCATGGCCGGCGCGTCCAGGCGCGTGCGCATGGCGGGCGACAGGATCGACGCGCGTGCTTCCGTTTCCAGCCGCGACAGGATCGCCGCCGGCGTGCCGGAACGCACGAACAGGCCGAACCACGCCGGCGAGCGCAGCTCGTGCTCCTTGAGCCCGGCCTCGGCCATGGTCGGTACCTCGGGCAGTTCCTTGATGCGCTGCTCGCCCATCACGGCCAGCGGGCGCACGCGACCGCTCTTGATATGCGGCCCCAGCGTGGTCATCGAGCCGATCGCCCACGACACGTTGCCGGCGATCATGTCCTGCGCCATGGGCGCCTCGCCCTTGTAGGCGACGTGCGCCATGTCCAGGCCGCGGGTCTGGTTCAGGTGCGAGCCCACCAGGTGCGGGAAGGTGCCGACGCCATACGAGCCGTAGCTGACCTTGCCCTTGTTCTTCGCGGCCCAGTCGAGCAGCTCCTGCACGCTCTTGACCGGCACGTCGCGGTTGACGGCCAGCACGATCTTGCCGACGCACAGCTCGGTGACAAAGGACAGGTCGCGGCGCACGTCGTACTGCACATTGCGGTACAAGTGCGGCGTATTGATCAGCGGCGCCGAATGGCTGAGCAGCATCGTATAGCCGTCAGGCGCGCCGCGTGTGATGGCCTGCACCGCGATCACGCCGGCGCCGCCGGGCTTGTTGTCGACGATGATGGTCTGGCCCAGGCGCTTGCCCATTTCTTCGGCCAGCGCGCGCGCGAGCGTGTCGGTGGCGCCGCCGGGCGGCCCCGGCACCACCAGCGTAATCGGGCGAGCCGGATAGGTCTGCGCGCCGCTGGTGGCGCTCCAGGCGCTGCAGGCGATCAGGGCGAATGCAATCAGGGAGGTCTTGGTGCGCATGTCGTTTGCCTCGATGGATCAACGGTGTGGGAATGGCGGGGTACGACCAAGGTAGCGGACGGGATGGGGCGGCACCCCCCACCGGAATGGGCGGGGCGGGATAGTCCTATCAGTGTCTACCCTAGACCGCTGCCCCCGAGCGGGTGCAGGGCGCCGGATACGATGCCGGCCGCATGTGCGGCCGGCAAGGGAAGAGCAGGAAGGAGGGAGGGAGCGGCGGCTCAGCTTGCCCCGAGCGCGCCAAGCCCCATGGCCCGGAGTTGCGCGATGCCGTCACTGTCGAAGCCCCAGTCGCGCAGCGCGGCTGCGCCATGCTGGCCGCGTTCGGGGGCGCCGCGCAGCACCTCGGACGGCGTGCCGAGAAAACGCGGCGCGGGCGCGGGCTGCACCACGCCGTCAATCTCGATGAAGCTGCCGCGCGCGCGGTGGTGCGGGTGCCGCGGCGCTTCGCTGAACTCGAGCACCGGCGCCACGCAGGCGCCCCAGCCGGTCATGCGCCCGTAGACCAGCTTCGGGTTGCGCGCGAGCGCGACCTCCGGCCCCAGGCCCAGGCGTTCCATGGTGCCGGGGCGGAAGCCTTCGAGCACGACGTCGGCGCGCTCGATCAGCGCCAGCGCCGCGCGCTGCTTCAGGTCCAGCGTGACCGAGCGCCGGCCGCGGCCGGTGATGTCGATGCGGCGGGCGCCCTCGTTCTTCTTCGGGCCGAGGTCGGCGGGGGCCACGGGGCGGTCGACGCGGATCACGTCGGCGCCCATGTCGGCCATCAGCATTGCGCCGAACGGGCCCGGCCCGATGGCTTCGAATTCGAGTACGCGGATTCCGCTCAGTACGCCCATGTCGCTATCTCCTGTGGGGGTGGAGGCGAGCGCCGCCCATGCCGGCGCGTTGCCGTCTGCCTCAAGTAGACCAAATGCCGGTCGGCGGCGAACCCACCCGCTTTTGCAGCGCACAATCGCACTCCTATAATCTGCTGGCGCCGACTGGCGGCCCGCACCGGGTCGCACGGCAAGCGAAGATTCCAGTGAGCCGGAGGCAGCAGTGAGCCAGACCCAGCGCGCCAGCGCATTGCCAACAGGAGCCGGACATCGTGTGCGGACCGCTTCGCCGGCGCGTCTGCTGCCGGTGCTGGGCGAACTCAGGCAGGAAGTGCGCGCGCTCAGCCGCCATGCGCACCGGCTCGCGCTGGCGCAGGCCGGTGGCGAAGCGAACCACGGTGAAGGTGCCTACCATGCCTGCCTGGCAGCGCTGTTCGAGCGCTGGATCGAAGATCGCGCGGGTCGGTCACAGGTGGTGTGCTTTGCCTCGGCGGCGGAGTTCGGCCTGCCGCTGCACCGTCATGCGGAGCGCTGCCGCGCGGCGGCCATGCGCGAAGGTTCGCACGCGGTGCGCGCGTTGTATTGGGCGGCGTTGCACCGCACACGCAGCCGTGTCGGCATGACCGCGCAGATGGACGATGCTCTGGCCGCGGTACTGCCCCTGGCGGCGGAATCCATGCAGGCGCCCGACGCGGCCAACGTATCGCCGCAGGTGCTGTGCTGCCATTGCGAGCGGCTGCGGCTGGATGCGCGCTGCGCCGACGGCCATGGGGCGCTGCGCGCGCTGGGCGAGGCACAGTGGCGCAGCGTCGGCGCGGGTGTGCCGTGCGAGACGCGCGAGCACCAGTGCGCCTCGTGCAAGACCCGCTGGACGCAGCATCGCAGCGCGGCGGATCCGTTCACCGTCTGGACCATCTGCCTCGGTTCACCGCGCGTGCCTTGCCCTCCCAGTGCGGCGCGCGCAGGTCCTGCTGAGGATCATGCCGGCGCCGACCGCTACAATCCGCGATGGGACATTTCTGAATACAAGAAGACTTGATGACATACATCGTTGACGCGGTGGACGAGGCGCTGGGCCTGCTGATGCTGGTGGCCGAACATCCTTCACTGGGGGTGACCGAGCTGGCTCGCCGCGCGGGGCTGACCAAGGCGCGCGCCTTTCGCTTGCTGGCCACGCTGGAGCATCGCGGCATGATCGCGCGCGAGCCCGCGGCGGCGGTCTACAAGCTCAGCTACAACGCCTTGCTGGTGGGCAACGCCGCGCGCGACCAGTTCGACCTGGTCAAGGTGGTGGCGCCGCGGCTGGCGGCGATCGGCGCGGCCTGCGGCGAGAACGTGATCGTGCGCGTGCGCGACGGGCTGGAATCGGTCTGCGTGGCGCGGCACGAATCGTCGCAATCGGTGCGCGTTCATACCGAGGTGGGCAACCGGCGGCCGCTGCATGTGGGCGCCTCGGGCAAGCTGCTGCTGGCTTTCGCCGCGCCCGAGGTGGTTGACGCCGTGGCCGCGCAGAACCTGGAGCGCTTTACCGAGCGCACCATTGCTACCGCCGAACAACTGCGCGAGGAACTTGCCGCGATCCGTGCCGCCGGGCACGCCGTGTCGCTGGGCGAGCGTGATGCCGATGCGGTGTCGGCGGCGGCGCCGTTGCGCGACCACGGCGGTGCGGTGGTGGCATCGCTGAGCATCGCCAGCCCGGCCAGCCGGACCACGCCTGAGGCGCTGGCCAGGCATGTCGCGATGGTGGTGGAAGAGGCCGCGGCGCTGTCGCGGGCGTTGGGATATGCCGGCGGCTGACGCCGCGATCGCGTAACCATGGTCCGGTCAAGAGCGGCGCTTCGGCGCCGCTTTTTTTGTCCTCATTTCTTCTTTTGCCGGGTAAACCCTCGTTACTGACCTCGTCTGGATGTTTTATTCTCCGACACATCGTATCGGTAAATGAAACAATGTTTCGATCAACGAGATTCCCCCAAGCCGCGCTGGCGCTCGCCTTGGCCTTGTCCGCACTGGCGGACGCCGGTCGGCCGGCCCATGGCGCCGACCTGCGCATCGGCTACAAGACCGAGGTGAGTGCTGCCGACCCGCATGTGCTCGACGCCGCCGGCCGCAACCTGTGGGGCCACGTGTATGAGACCCTGGTCGGCCTCGACAACGCCTTGCGCCCGGTGCCGCTGCTG
Organism: Cupriavidus phytohabitans; assembly: GCF_017815025.1. NCBI lineage: Bacteria > Pseudomonadati > Pseudomonadota > Betaproteobacteria > Burkholderiales > Burkholderiaceae > Cupriavidus > Cupriavidus phytohabitans. Next base: position 95,270 of record NZ_JAGIQB010000021.1, on the reverse strand, counting down.
GCCACCGGCTGGCGCCAGCTGGATGACCACAACTGGGAATTCCAGCTGCGCCCGGGCGTGAAGTTCAGCAATGGCGCGCCGTTCACCGCGCAGGACGCGCGCTATTCGATCGAGCGCGCACGCAAGCTGCCCGGCGCACGCACCTTCCGCACCTACCTGAAGTCGGTGGAGGCGGTCGAGGCCACGGGCCCGCTGACGCTGCGCGTGCGCACCCGCACGCCCAACCCGGTGCTGCCGCAGAACATCGGCATGGTGGCGATGCTGCCGCACGGGCTGGGGCAGGGCGTGCGCGAGGCGGACTTCGCCCATGGCCGGGCGAGCATCGGCACCGGCCCGTACCGGCTGGTGGCGTGGGAGCATGGCCAGCAGCTGACGCTGGCGCGCAATCCCGGCTACTGGGGCGGCGCGCAGCCGTGGGACCGGGTGGTGTTCCAGTTCATCCCCAAGGAGCCGGCGCGTGCGTCGGCGCTGCTGTCGGGCCTGGTGGACGTGATCGATGGCTCGTCGGCCAGCATTGCCGAAGCCTTCGCGCGCACCAACGGCCGCATCCGCACCGTGTCGGCGACGTCGTACATGCTGAACTACCTGCAGCTCGACCAGGGGCGGGCGGTCTCGCCCTATGTGCAGGATGCCGCCGGCCGGCCGCTGCCCGCCAATCCGTTGCGCGACGTGCGCGTGCGCCAGGCCATCAGCCTCGCGATCGACCGCGACCTGATCGCGGCGCGCGTGACCAAGGGCGATTCGGTGCCGGCCGGGCAGGTGGTGCCGGCAGGTTTCTTCGGCTTTGCCCCGGACGTGCGCGCGCCGCGCGCCGATGCCGCCGAGGTGCGCAGGCTGCTCATCGCGGCCGGCTATCCCGACGGCTTTCGCCTGACGCTGCATTGCCCGAGCGACCGCTACCTGAACGATGCCAAGACCTGCGAGGCCGTGGGCCAAATGCTGACCCGCGCCGGCATCCGCACCGAAGTGCGCACGTTGCCGTACTCGGTCTACATCACGCGCGCCACCTCGGGCGGCGAGGGCGGCAAGCCTGAGTTCAGCGCCTTCCTGCTCGGCATCGGCGCGGTCAGCGGCGATTCGCTGGAACCGCTGGTGGCGGTGGCGCATGCGCAGGACAAGGCCGCCGGCCTGGGCGCGAACAACCGCAGCGGCTATGCCAATCCCGCGCTGGACGCGCTGATCGAAACCTCCATGCGCACCATGGCGCCGGCGCCGCGCGAGCAGTTGCAGCGCCGCGCCGCTGGCATGCTGGCCGCCGACGCTGGCATCGTGCCGCTGCACCACCTGCGCGCCGCCTGGGCGTATCGCGCCGGACTGGAAGTGCAGCCGCGCGCCGACGGCTTTACCTACGCCGGCAACATCCGCCCCGCAGCGCCTGCAGCAACCACTGCGGCGCAACCCTGACTCACCGCTTCCTGTCCTGATCGCTATGCTCGAAACCCTGTTGAAGCGGCTGCTGCAAAGCCTTGTCGTGCTGTGGCTGATGTCGGTGCTGACCTTCTGCGCCGTCAACCTGATCGGCGACCCGGTCCACCTGCTGGTCAGCCCCACCGCCACCGAGCAGGAAATTGCCGACGCGCGCCACGCGCTCGGGCTGGACCTGCCGGTGCTGCAGCAATACCTGCGCTTCATGCAGGGCGCGCTGCGCGGCGACCTGGGCGATTCCTTTATCTACAACCGTCCCGCGATCGAGCTGATCGTCAGCCGCGTGCCCGCCACGCTGGAGCTGGCCGTGACCGCGCTGCTGCTGTCGCTGGGCATCGGCATCCCGATGGGCGTGTTCGCCGGGCTCAGGCCGGGCAGCCGGCTGGCGCGCGCGCTGATGGCGGTCTCGCTGGGCGGCGTGATCATGCCGACGTTCTGGGTCGGCATGATCGGCATCCTGGTGTTCTCGGTGAACCTGGGCTGGCTGCCATCCGGCGGGCGAGGTCCGGTCAGCACCGTGCTGGGCATGCCGCTGTCGGTGACCACCTGGGAAGGGATCCGCTTCCTGCTGCTGCCGGCGCTGACGCTGTCGCTGTTCAAGATCTCGCTGGTGGCGCGGCTGGCCGAAGCCGGCACGCGCGACGTGGCGGGGCAGGAGTACATCAAGTTTGCCCGCGCCAAGGGCGTGGGCGGCGCGCGGCTGGTGCTGCGACACGTGGTGCCCAATGTGCTGATCCCGATCATCACCGTGGTGGGCCTGGAGTTCGGACACCTGATTGCCTTCTCGGTGGTGACCGAGTCGGTGTTCTCCTGGCCGGGCATGGGCAAGCTGATCATCGATTCGGTGCTGGCGCTGGACCGCCCGGTGGTGGTGGCCTACCTGCTGGTCACGCTGGTGCTGTTCGTGGTGCTGAACCTGGTGGTCGACCTGCTCTACGTGGTGCTCGATCCGCGGCTGCGCCACAAGGCGGGCTGAGCCCGACTGCATCCATCCCCACAGAAACCATGGAAAACGAACGAGAACCCATCGATGTCCCTGCCTGCATCCCAACCTGACACTGCCGTGCCGGCGCTGGCGGCGAGCGCCGCGCCTGACGCGCCGCTGCCCATCACCCCGTCCTCCACGCGGCCCTCGCTGCTGCGGCGCTTCGTCGCCAACCGCGTCGCGGCGGCGGCACTGGCGCTGCTCGTGGTCCTGCTGTTGATCGCCGCGCTGGCCCATGTCATCAGCCCGCAGAACCCGTATGACCTGGCCACGGTGTCGGTGATCGACTCCGAGCTGCCGCCCGGCAGCGCCGGCTATGAGGGCAACGCGCACTACTGGCTCGGCACCGACGGCGCCGGCCGCGACCTGGTCAGCGCGATCTTCTATGGCATCCGCATCAGTGTGGGCGTGGGCGTGATCAGCGCGGTGGTGGCGCTGATGGTCGGCAGCGCGGTCGGCCTGGCGGCGGCTTACTTCGGCGGCATCGTCGATGCCGCGATCATGCGCGTGGTCGACCTGCAGCTGAGCCTGCCGGCTGTGCTGGTGGCGCTGATCCTGCTGGCCGTGCTGGGGCAGGGCGTCGACAAGACGCTGCTGGCGCTGGTGATCGTGCAGTGGGCCTACTTTGCCCGCACGGTGCGTGGCGCGGCGCAGGTGGAGCGGCGCAAGGAGTATGTCGAGGCGGCGCTCGGCCAGGGGCTGCCGGCGCTGCGTGTGATGTTCCGCCATATCCTGCCCAACTGCATGGCGCCGCTGGTCGTGACCGGCACGCTGCAGATCGCGCATGCCATCACGCTGGAAGCGACCATGAGCTTCCTCGGCATCGGCCTGCCGCGCACGCAGCCGTCGCTCGGCATGCTGATCGCCAACGGCTTCGAGTACATGCTGTCGAACAAGTACTGGATCAGCATTTTCCCGGGCGTGGCCCTGGTGCTGCTGATCGGCTCGATCAACCTGGTGGGCGACCGCCTGCGCCGCGTGCTGAACCCGCGGCTGGACGGCTGAGGCCGGGAGGCGGACATGGCACTACTGGAAGTCTCCGGGCTGAGCACCAGCTTTGCATTGGCCAACGGCCGCAAGGCATTGAAGGCCGTCGACGATGTCTCCTTTGCGCTGGAGCCGGGTGAAATTCTCGGCATCGTCGGCGAGTCCGGCTCGGGCAAGTCGGTGACGGCGTTCTCGCTGATGAACCTGCTGGACCCGCCCGGGCGCGTCACCGGCGGCTCGGTCCGCTTCAAGGGGCAAGAGTTGCTGGCGTGCTCGCCGCGCCAGTGGCGGGCGTTGCGCGGCGACCGCATCGCGATGGTGTTCCAGGACCCGATGATGTCGCTGAACCCGGTGATGCGCGTCGGCGACCAACTGGTCGAGACCGTGCGGGTACACCACCGCCGCACCCGCGCGCAGGCACATGCGCAGGCGGTCGATGCGCTGGCGCGCGTGGGCATCCCGGCGCCGCAGGAGCGCATGCGTGCCTACCCGCACGAGCTGTCCGGCGGCATGCGCCAGCGCGTGGCGATTGCCAATGCGCTGATCAACCGGCCCGACCTGATCATTGCCGACGAGCCCACCACGGCGCTCGACGTCACCATCCAGGCGCAGATCCTGTACGAGATGAAGCAGCTGGTGCGCGAGACCGGCGCAGCGGCGATCTGGATCAGCCATGACCTGGCCGTGGTCAAGGACCTGGTCGACCGGGTCTGCGTGATGTACGCCGGCAGGGTGGTGGAGCAGGGGCCGGTGGCCGAGGTGATCGCGCGGCCGCTGCATCCGTACACGCGCGGGCTGCTCGATTCATTGCCCACGCCTGAAATGCGTGGCGCCACGCTGCGCGCGATTCCCGGCGCCGCGCCGGCACTGGCGGCGCTGCCGCCGGGATGCGCCTTCGCGCCGCGCTGTCCGCGCGTGCGCGGGGCCTGCAGCGAGCCGCCCGCGGCAACCGTGGTGCGTGGCCGCACGCTGCGCTGTTTTTATCCATTGGAGTCGGCATGACCGTGCTGCTTGAAACCCGCCAATTGCAGAAACGCTTTTCGCTGAAGCCTGGCCTGCTGGGCCGCATGGCCGGCAAACCGGTGCAGGCGGTGCATGCCGTCAATGAGGTCTCGCTGCAGGTGCGCAAGGGCGAGGTGCTCGGCGTGGTCGGCGAGTCCGGCTGCGGCAAGTCCACGCTGGGCCGCATGCTGGCCGGGCTGCTGCCGCAGAGCGGCGGCGAGATTGCGTGGGAAGGGCGGCGCGCCGATGTCGAATCGGCCGCCTATCACCGCGCGGTGCAGATGGTGTTCCAGAATCCCTATGCCTCGCTCAATCCGCGGCTGCGCATCGGCCAGGCCATTACCGAGGGCGCGGTCTACCATCGCATGGTCAGCCGCGCGCGGGCTACGGAACTGGCCGGCGACCTGCTGCAGCAGGTCGGGCTGGACCCCAGCTACGCCGAGCGCTATCCGCACGAGTTTTCCGGCGGCCAGCGCCAGCGCGTGGCGATCGCCCGTGCGCTGGCGCTGCGCCCGCGGCTGCTGATCTGCGATGAGGCCGTGTCCGCGCTCGATGTCTCGGTGCAGGCGCAAATCATCAACCTGTTCATGGCGCTGCGGCGTGAGCATGGGCTGACCTACGTCTTCATCAGCCACAACCTGGCGGTGGTGGAGCACATGTCCGACCGCGTCGCGATCATGTACCTGGGCCGCGTCGTCGAGAGCGGCGATGCCCGTACGGTGTTCGCAGCGCCCAATCACCCATATACCCGCGCGCTGCTTGCCGACGCGCCGCGGCTGGGCGGCGGCACCGCCTGCCACCAGCCGATCCGCGGCGAGTTGCCGAGCCCGCTGGCGCCGCCCACCGGCTGCGCCTTCCATCCGCGCTGCCCGCATGCCAGCGCACGCTGCGCCGCCGAAGTGCCGGTGCTGCGCGATCTCGGCGGACGCCTGTCCGCCTGCCACCTGAATGACTAGCTAGCCGCCGCACGCGGCACGCCTCGCTCCCGGAATTGCGCTGCCGTCCCGCCATGGCGGGACGGCGGGGGAGCGTTCGCGCCGCGCGCAAGAACAAGACGACGGCAGACGGGAGATCCAAACGGGGGGAAGTCATCCATCGCCAACCAGGGAAAGGGAGAAAAGCCATGATTCAAGTCAGACCATATTGGGGACCAGATCGGGGACCAGATCGGGGACTCTATCGGCGGCAAGTGCGCCACGCCTGCATCGGTAGCGCGCTAGCCTTGCTGTCGGCCGCGGCCGACGCATCGGTGACGCTGTACGGCCGCATCGATACCGATATCGAATACCAGAAGGGGCCGGACGGCTCGGCCACGCAGATGGTCGACAACGCATCGCGCTGGGGCATGCGTGGCAGCGAAGACCTCGGCGGCGGACTGCGCGCCGCGTTCGGCCTGGAGCAGGGATTTGCCGCCGACAGCGGCGTGGCCACCAACCCGCAGTTCCGCAATGCCTTCGTCGGGCTGCAGGGCGGCTTTGGCGCGATTGCGCTGGGCCGGCTGGATTCCGCCACCATCGTCGGTTCGCCGATCTATTCGCAGGTGACGCAGAACGTAGACTTTGCCATCCACGATGCCGGCGCCACCGCGATCGGCACCAAGGTGCTGAACGCGCGCAACCGCGTGTCCAATGCGCTCGGCTACATGACGCCCGACTTTGGTGGCTTTTCCGTGCGGGCGCGCGTGAACCTGGCCGGTCCTGATCCGGCCACGCCCAACGCCAGCTCTCCGGTGAAGGCGGAGGACGATCTCCGCCAGTACGACATCGGCCTGAACTATGCGGCAGGCAAGTTTGCGGCGGGCCTGGGCTATTCGCGCGATGCCAAGACCGGCGGGCTGGTTGCCAACGACTTCCGCGACAAGGTGCAGGGGGTGGCGTCCTATGACTTCACCGTGGTCAACGTCTACGGGCTCTACGGGCGCGACCGCTACGCCGGCACCGCCACGACGCGCACCGACGTGCCGTACTGGCTGGTCGGCTTCACCGTGCCGTACGGCGCGCACAGCGTGACCGTCAACTACATGGAGCGCGCGGTGCAGCGCGATCCGCAGGGCCGCCTGAAGAAAGTGCAGGCCGCCTATGGCTACCGCCTCAGCAAGCGCACCATGCCCTATGTCTTCTTCGATCGAGAGGACCCGAACTCGCACAAGGACGGCGATACCGTGACCACGGCCGGCATCGGCATCCAGCACAAATTCTGAGCATGACATTTCCCTATACGCTGACCGAACCGGCTGGCGCGGCTTTGCCGCTGATGGTCGATTCTCCGCACAGCGGGCAAGCCCGCGCCGGCAGCCTGCCGGCCGGGCTGCCGCTGGCGGCTTCGCCCGAAGCCCTGCTGACCGGCTGGGACGCCTATGTCGACGAGCTGTTCGAGCATGCGCCCGCGGTGGGCGGCACGCTGCTGTGCGCGGAGTTTCCGCGCTGGCTGGTGGACGTGAACCGTGCCCGCGACGATATCGACCCGGCGCTGGTCGACGGCGCCATGCCGTTCGCGCTACGGCCGAGCGACAAGGCCGGCCGCGGCATGGGCGTGCTGCGCCGGCTGGCGCTGCCGGGCGTGCCGGTCTACGGCGCGCCGCTGTCGCCCGCCATGGCCGAGCATCTGCTGAAGACGTACTACGATCCCTACCATGCCGCGCTTGCCCGCGCGATGGCGGCGCACCATGCGCGCTTCGGCGCGGTGTGGCATCTCGACTGTCATTCGATGAAGTCGCGCGGCAATGCCATGAACGTGGACCATGGCTCGGAGCGGCCGGATTTTGTCATCAGCAACCGCGACGGCACCACCTGTCCGGAAGCATTCATCGAGCTGGTCGGGCAATGCCTGCGTGGCTTTGGCTACCAGGTCGGCATCAACTGGCCGTACAAGGGCGCGGAACTGGTGACAGCGTATTCGGACCCGGCGCGCGGGCGCTACAGCCTGCAGATCGAGATCAACCGCGCGCTGTACCTGGACGAGGCACGCTTCGTGCCGCATGACGGGTTCGCCAGGCTGCATGGCCACCTCGACCAGCTGCTCGAGCGCGTGGCGGACCATATCCGCGCGGAGCTGGCGCGCGGCGCATGAGCGTGTTCAGAGCACCTTGCCCGGGTTCATCAGCCCCAGCGGGTCCAGCGCGCCCTTGATCGCGCGCATTAACGCCAGCTCGACCTCGCTCTTGTAGTGCTGCAGTGCCTCGCGCTTGAGCTGGCCCACGCCATGCTCGGCCGAGATCGAGCCGCAGTGCGAGCGCACGCTGTCGTGCACGATGCGGTTGACCTGGTCCTGGTTGGCCAGGAAGGCGTCATGGTCGACGCCGTCCGGCGGCGAGACGTTGTAGTGCAGGTTGCCATCGCCGAGATGGCCGAAGGTCACCATGCGCGCGCCTGGGAAGGCGTTCTGCAGCAGCGCGTCGGTGGTCTCGATGAAGTCGGCCACGCGCGAGACTGGCACGGCGATATCGTGCTTGATGTTCTTGCCGTCCTCGACCTGCGCCAGCGGGATATGCTCGCGCAGGTTCCAGAAATCGCGCGACTGCTGCACCGATTCGGCCACCACGGCGTCAATCGCCACGCCGGCGTCGAAGGCGGCGTTCATCAGCGATTCGAAGATGCCGCGCGCGTGGGCTTCGCCCTCGCTGTCGGACAGCTCCATCAGCACCAGCTGCGGGTGGATGTCGGCGAATGGATAGCGCAGCTGGGGGTAGTGCTGCGTCACCAGCGCCATGCAGCGCGCCGACATCAGCTCGAAGCCGGTCAGCATTGCACCCGCATACGACTGCGCGATCGCCAGCAGCGCCAGCGCGGCGCGCGGGCTCTGCACCGCGGCCAGCGCGGTGACCGAGGCGCGCGGCAGCGGGAACAGCTTCATCACGGCGGCGGTGATGATGCCGAGCGTGCCTTCGGCGCCGATATACAGGTCGCGCAGGTCGTAACCGGTATTGTCCTTGCGCAGGCCGCGCAGGCCATGCCAGGTGTCGCCCGTCGGCGTCACTACCTCCAGCCCCAGGCACAGCTCGCGCGTATTGCCATAGCGCAGCACCGCGGTGCCGCCGGCATTGGTCGACAGGTTGCCGCCGATGGTGCAGCTGCCCTCGGCCGCCAGGCTCAGCGGAAACAGCCGGCCGTGCTCGCGCGCCACGTCCTGCACGTGCTGCAGCACCACGCCCGCTTCGACGGTAATGGTGTTGTTGAGCGGATCGACCTGGCGGATGCGGTTGAGCCGCTGCAGCGACAGTACCACCGCATCGCGCCCGGCCGCCGGCGTGGCGCCGCCGCACAGGCCGGTATTGCCGCCCTGCGGCACCACCGCCACCTTGTGCGCATGGCAGGCATGGACCGCGGCGGCGACTTCCTCGGTGGTGCCGGGACGCAGAACGGCCAGCGCCTCGCCGCTATAGCGCTTGCGCCAGTCGGTCAGGTAGGAGGCCTTGTCGGCGGCCCCGGTCAGCACGTGCTGCGGGCCCAGCGCGGCGCGGCACAGGGCGAGGAAGGAGTCTTGGGACGAGGTCATGGGCGGAGAATCGATTGCATGGGGAGCGCCGGCTCAGCGCTTTCGCGGCGCTGCCTTGGCCGCCGCGCGGGCGCGGCGCTTGTACGGCCGCAGGTACAGGATGGTACTGGTGAAGAACACCAGCGTCAGCGCCACCTCCACCCAGGCCAGCGTCGCCGAGAAGCCGCGATCGCTGGTGGCGCGCACGATGCCCTCGGTGAAGAACAGCAGGATCAGCATCGACGACCACTGCATGGTATAGCGGTTGCGCGTCAGCACGCCGCGCAGCGGCAGCAGCAGCGGCAGGAACTTGATGATCAGCCACGAGCCGCCCGGGCGCAGCGGCGCCAGGAACCATTCCCAGGCGATGCACAGCGCCATCAGCGCCACCAGGCTGCCCGCGCTGATCCGGTGCAGCCAGGGGCTGTGCAGCGCGCTGTCGCTGTCGGCGGGCGTGTTCATGCGTGCGCCCCGGACAGGCGCAGCGCGGCTTGCGCCAGGCGCCGGCCCATCGCCATCGCCAGCGCCGATTCGTCGTCGGTGATGGGGCCGCGGTTGTCGACATAGGCATGGTGGCTGGGGCCGTACGGCGTGCCGCCCGACGTGGTCGTCATCAGGCCCTTCTCGGAATAGGGCAGGCCCATGATCAGCATGCCGTGGTGCAGCAGCGGCAGCATCATCGACAGCAGCGTGGTCTCCTGGCCACCGTGCAGGGTGCCGGTGGCGGTGAACACGCAGGCGGGCTTGCCGGTCAGCGCGCCCGACAGCCACTGGGCCACGGTGCCGTCCAGGAAATACTTGACCGGCGCGGCCATGTTGCCGAAGCGCGTGGGGCTGCCCAGCGCCAGGCCGGCGCATTCTTCCAGGTCGCGCAGCTCCGCGTAAGGCGGGCCGTCGGCGGGGATGTCGGGGGCGGTGGCCTCGCACACGGTCGAGACCGGCGGCACGGTGCGCAGGCGCGCCTGGGCGCCGGGGACGCTGTCGATGCCATGCGCGATCAGTTCGGCGAGTTTGCGGGTGCTGCCGTGGCGGCTGTAATACAGGACGAGGATGTCGGTCATGGAGCGGGATGGCCGGCGCTGCCGGAAGGGGGCGGCGGGTGCCGCAGGCAATGCGCGTATTATAGAGGTGCCCCCGCGCGCGCTCCCCGCGAAGCGCCGCTTCCGCATCCCGGCAGTTGCCTGTCCACTTGCCGGCCGCTGCCATCGTTCAAACCGACCCATCTATCCAGGGAGATTGCTGACGCATGCTTGGTACCCGCGCCGCCCGTCTGCGCAGGGAATGGAACCTGCAGAAGGTCCGCGCACTGGCGCGCTATGTCGCGCGCCGCGCCGGCGAGGACCGGCTGCCGCAGGTCTCCGCGAGCCTGACATTTACCACTGTGCTGGCCGTGGTACCGGTGCTGACGGTCGCGTTCGCGCTGCTGGCCGCGTTCCCGGTGTTCCGCGATTTCCGCAATGCCATCGAGGCGTTCCTGTTCCAGAACCTGATTCCCGGCAACGTCAGCGAATCGATCTCGCGCTACATCGGCCAGTTCGCCAAGAGCGCGCGCGGGCTGACGGCGATGGGCCTGGGCGGGCTGATGGTGACGTCGGTGCTGACCATGCTGACGGTGGAGGACGCGCTCAACGCGATCTGGCGCGTCAAGCAGCGCCGCCCCCTGGCGCAGCGGGTGCTGGTGTTCTGGGCAGTGCTGACCTTCGGGCCGGTGCTGATCGGCGCGAGCCTGTCGATCAGCTCGTACCTGATCTCGATCTCGGCGGGCTACGTCGGCACCATGCCGGTGGGGATCGGCCTGCTGGTCAGCGCGACGCCGGTGGTGCTGTCGGCGCTGGCCTTTGCCTTCCTGTACACTGCGGTGCCCAATGCCTACGTGGAGTGGCGCGATGCCATCGTCGCCGGCGTGGTGGCCGCGATCGCGTTCGAGTTCGCCAAGCGCGGCTTCGGCTATTTCATCACGCATATCCCGGCCTATACGGCGGTCTACGGCACCTTTGCGGCGCTGCCGATCTTCCTGCTGTGGATCTACCTGAGCTGGCTGGTGACGCTGCTGGGCGCGACCATCGCCGCCAACCTGCCGGTGATCCGGCAGGGCTACTGGCGCCGCCGCACCTTTGCCGGCAGCGAGTTCTTCGATGCGCTGGGCGTGCTGCTGCTGCTCTACCGCGCCCGCGACGAGGTGCCGCGCAGCGTGGGGGAGCTCGACCTGGGACGCAAGCTGCGCGTGGAAGCGGATTACCTGGCGGGGCTGCTCGGCAAGCTGAAAACCATGCACCTGGTCGGGCGGCTGCAGCAGGAGCGCGGACAGGCCCACTGGGCCTTGCTGTGCGATCCGTCGCAGGTGACGCTGCGCATGCTGCACGACCGGCTGGTGCTGAACCTGCCGCGACTGTCGCGCACCGCGCTGGCGCAGCACCTGCGTGGCGCGGAGTCGCTCAGGTCGGTGCTGGACAATCCGCGTCTGGATCAGACGCTGGAGGCGGTCTTCAACCAGCACCCATCCGGCCCGCCACCCGCGGCGGACGACGCCGCGCCGCAGCGGCGCACGCTGGAAGTGGTGCCGCCGGGCTGGCACGGGCAGGTATAGCAGCCGACGGTTAGCAGCCGACGGTTAGCGGTCGACGGTTCGCGACCGACGGTCAAGCTGTCTTAGAACGGGATCCTGCCGCGCCAGATATCGGCGTACATGACCCAGTCGCCCATCAGGCTGTAGAGCGGATGGCGGAAGGTCGCCGGCCGGTTTTTCTCGAAGCCGAAATGGCCGACCCAGGCGAAGGCATAGCCGGCGACCACGGCACCCAGCAGCCACCATGCATTGCCGGTCACCACCAGCGCCGCCAGGCACAGCAACGCCACGGTCGAACCGATGAAATGCAGCCGCCGGCAGGTGCGGTTCTGGTGCTCGCTCAGGTAGTAGGGGTAGAAGGCCGCGAAGTTCTCGAACTCTCGCGCTCGGGCGTGGGCCATGGCTGTCTCCGGCAGGTCTTGTTTTGTGCAGTGTAGACCTTCTGCTCCCATGGAAGGAGGATGGCTGCCGGCACGGACGGCCAGCCATCCGGGGCAGCATCAGCCGGCCGCCACCACCTTGCGCGCAAAGCCAGCCAGCGCGTCCAGCACTTCGTCCGGGCGCTCGCCCATCAGCGCATGGCCGCACGGCACCGACACCACGCTGGCCTTCGCCATCTTGCCGGCCAGCGCCTGCGCCGCCCTGGGCGAGGTCATCATGTCCTTGCTGCCGGTGATGAACAGCGCCGGGCAGGCCGCAGCGGCGGCGGCTTCCTCGCCGTGCGCGTAGGCATTGCAGGCGGAGAAGTCGTTGTGGAACACATGTGCCTGCGGGTTGTTGCGCGATACGCGCTCCATCAGCCGCTGGCTGCCGCCGTGCATCCAGGCGCCGGGACCCGGCGACGAGGGCTTGTTGGCCAGGCTCGAATGCGACCAGTCGTTGACCATGGCGATGGCCTCGCTCTCGCGGTTCAGCGACGCATCGAGCAGCGCATCGGAAACCTTCATCGGGTAGGCCGTGGCCAGCAGGGCGATGCCGCGCACCGCCTGCGGATGCCGCGCCGCGCATTCCAGCGCGATCAGCGAACCCATGCTGTGGCCGAACACGAAGGCCGGTGCCTTGACGCCGGCGGCGGCCACCAGCGCCATCACCCAGTCCGCCATGGCTTCGACAGTGGCCAGCGGCGCGCCCTGGCTGCGGTTATGGCCGGGCAGGTCCACCGCCAGCACCGAGAAGCCGTGGTTGGCGAACCAGCGCGTCTGCAGCACCCACACGCTGTGGTCGTTCTGCGCGCCATGGACGAACACGGCGCAGGGCAGGGCGGGATCGAAGGGTTTGCCGCCGGTATAGGCGTAGGCCGGCTGGCCTGCAAGGTTCAGTTCCATCAGGCCTGGCCTCCCTTGCTCATGGTCTTCTCGGCGGACTTCAGGCCGCGCTTGAGGTCGTCGATCAGGTCGTCCGGGTCTTCCAGGCCGATCGACAGGCGGATCGTGCCCTCGGCGATGCCGGCCGACTGCAGCGCCGCCGCATCCATGCGGAAGTGCGTGGTCGAGGCCGGGTGGATCACCAGCGAGCGCGCATCGCCGACGTTGGCCAGGTGCGAAAACAGCGACATGCTTTCGATGAAGCGCTGGCCCGCCAGGCGGTTGCCCTTCAGGTTGAAGCTGAACACCGCGCCGCAGCCGCGCGGGAGCAGGCGCTTGGCCAGCTCGTAGTCGGGGTGCGATTCCAGCTCGGGGTAGGACACCGACTCCACCATCGGGTGCGAAGCCAGGAACTGCACCACCTTGCGGGTATTGTCGACGTGGCGGCTCATGCGCAGCGGCAGCGTCTCCACGCCTTGCAGCAGCTGCCACGCGGCCATCGGGTTCATGCAGGCGCCGAAGTCGCGCAGGCCTTCGCGGCGCGCGCGCAGCAGGAAGGGCGCCACCGTGCTTTCCTCGGTGAACACCATGTTGTGGAAGCCCTCGTAGGGCTCGGACAGCTCGGGGAAGCGGCCCGACTTCTCGAAATCGAAAGTGCCGCCCTCCACCAGTACGCCGCCGATGGTGGTGCCATGGCCGCCCAGGAACTTGGTCGCCGAGTGGTACAGCAGGCCCGCGCCGAGATCGAACGGGCGCAGCAGGTAGGGCGTGGTGAAGGTCGAGTCGACCAGCAGCGGGATGCCGTGGTCCTGGCCGAGCTGCGCCAGCGTGGGGATATCCAGCACGTCGAGCCCCGGGTTGCCCAGCGTCTCGCCGAACAGCAGCCTGGTATTGGGGCGGATCGCGGCGCGCCAGGCGTCGATGTCGCGCGCCTTGACGAAGGTGGTCTCGATGCCGAAGCGGCGCAGCGTGTAGTGCAGCAGGTTGTGCGAGCCGCCGTACAGCGCCGACGACGCCACCACGTGCGAGCCGGCTCCCATCAACGTGGCCACGGCCAGGTGCAGCGCGGCCTGGCCCGAGGCGGTGGCGATCGCGCCGGCGCCGTTCTCCAGCGCGGCGATGCGCTCTTCCAGCACGGCCACGGTCGGGTTGGAGATGCGCGAATAGACGTGGCCCGCTCGCTCCATGTTGAACAGCGACGCCGCGTGCTCGCTGTCGCGGAACACGAAGGAGGTGGTCAGGTGGATGGGGGTGGCGCGCGCCCCCGTGGCGGGGTCGGGCGCGGCGCCGGCGTGCAGCGCCAGCGTATCGAAGCGGGTTCCGGACATGGTCGGTCAGGTGTGGTTATCTCCGGCCAGCATCGTAGCATCGTGCGCACGCCCACGCTGGCTGATCACCCGCAAACCGGCCTCCTGCTTTACTTTGCCGACTGGTTTGGGCTAGGATCGTTCGCACGGGCATCTCTGCCCGCACATCCCGGAACAGATAACGAAGCGACCGGCATCGCCCCGCGATGCGTTCGGCGCAAATCAGCACAGCAAAGTACAAGGCAGTGGAGACCAAAATGAAAGTCAGCGACATCCTGCAGATCAAGGGCAATACGCTCTACACCGTGACGCCTGACACTTCCTTGCTGGTCGCCGTCAACACCATGGCCGAGCGGGATATCGGCTCGCTGGTGGTGATGGAATACGGCGACCTGGTTGGCATGCTGACTTTCCGCGAGATCATCGAGACCCTGGCCCGCAACGGGGGCACCCTTGGCACCACCAGCATCCGCAAGGTGATGGACGATGCCCCGTTGACCTGCACCATGGAAACCGACGTCAATGAAGTTCGCCGGATGATGCTTGAGCGTCACACCCGCTACCTGCCGATCCTCGACAACCGCACGCTGATGGGCGTGATTTCCTTCTACGATGTTGCCAAGGCGGTGGTCGAGGACCAGAGCTTCGAGAACAAGATGCTCAAGGCCTATATCCGCGACTGGCCGGAAGAGCGGGCCTGAACGCCCGGCCTGCGCTCGCCCAGGCGGCGGCGCAGCCCATCCTGCAGCTCCCCCTTCGGAAATTTGTTGCGACTGGCGCCGCGCGGCCGCGTGGTGGTGGCATGATGGCGGCCGGTTTCCGGCTCCGGCAAACTAGCCGGCGTTTCCATTTCCGCGGCGGCCCCAGCGGGCCGACCGGTCATTCATGAGCCAACACAGCCAGTTCCGACTGCTCGGCGCGCGCCGCTTCGCCCCCTTTTTCTGGACCCAGTTCCTGGGGGCGATGAACGACAACGTCTTCAAGGTCGCCTTTACCTCGCTGGTGACCTACCACACCGCGCTGTTCGACGGCGTGGACGCGCGCAGCGCCGCTTTCCTGATCTCGGCCATCTTTATCGCGCCGTTCGTGTTGTTCTCCGCCACCAGCGGGCAGGTCGCCGACAAGATGGAGAAGTCGCGCCTGATCCGGCTGGTGAAGTCGCTGGAAATCGCCATCATGGTGCTGGGCCTGGCGGGTTTTGCCTGGCATAGCGCGCCGCTGCTCTACGCCGGCACGTTCCTGATGGGGCTGCATTCGACGCTGTTCGGGCCGGTCAAGTTCGCCTACCTGCCGCAGCACCTGGATGAAAGCGAACTGGTCGGCGGCAACGGACTGGTCGAGATGGGCACCTTCGTCGCGATCCTGATCGGAACGCTGGTCGGCGGCGAGTTGGCGGGATTGCAGCAGGGCGGCACGGTTGTGGGGCCGCTGTATGTAGGCGCCGTCTGCGTGGCGATCGCCGTGGCCGGGCGCTTGGTGTCGGGCGGGATCCCGGTGTCGCCGGCGCCGCAGCCCGAGCTGCGCATCAACTGGAACCCGTTTTCCGAGACCTGGCGCAACCTGGTGCTGGCGCGCGGCAATCGCACGGTATTCCTGAGCCTGCTCGGGATTTCGTGGCTGTGGTTCCTCGGCGCGACCTTCCTGACCTCGTTCTTCAGCTATGCCAAGGATGTGCTGGGCGGCGACCAGAACGTGGTCACGCTGCTGCTGGCGGTGTTCTCGCTGGGCATTGGCACCGGCTCGCTGCTGTGCGAGCGGCTGTCCGGGCGCCATGTCGAGATCGGACTGGTGCCGTTCGGCTCGATCGGCATGACGGTGTTTGCCATCGACCTGTACTTTGCCAGCCACGGACAGCCGCCGGCCGCGCTCACCGGCATCGACGGCTTCCTGGCCGAGGCGCGGCACTGGCGCGTGCTGGCCGACCTGTTCCTGCTGGCGATGTTCGGCGGCTTCTACAGCGTGCCGCTGTACGCGCTGATCCAGAGCCGCAGCGCGCCTACGCACCGCGCGCGCATCATCGCCGCCAACAACATCCTGAACAGCTTCTTCATGATCGCGGCGTCGCTGCTGGGCGTGGCGATGGCGCTGGCCGGCTACAGCATCCCGCAGCTGTACCTGGTGGTGGGGCTGCTCAATGCGGTGGTGGCGGTCTATATCTACTCGCTGGTGCCGGAATTCCTGCTGCGCTTTATCGCCTGGGGCCTGGTGCATACGTTGTACCGGCTGCGCCGCGTGAACGCCGAGCGCATTCCAGCCGATGGGCCCGCCGTGCTGGTCTGCAACCATGTCAGCTTTGCCGACGCGGTGGTGCTGATGGCATGCAGCCCGCGCCCGGTGCGCTTCGTGATGGACTACCGCATCTTCGGCGTGCCTCTGCTGTCGTGGTTCTTCCGCCAGGCCCGCGCGATCCCGATCGCGCCCGCGCACGAAAACCCCGACATGCTCAAGCGCGCGTATGACAGCGTGGCGCAGGCGCTGGAGGAGGGCGACCTGGTCTGCATCTTCCCGGAGGGCAAGATCACCGCCACCGGCGAGATCAACCCGTTCCGCCAGGGCGTGCAGCAGATCATCCGCCGCACGCCGGTGCCGGTGGTGCCGATGGCGCTGCGCGGGCTGTGGGGCAGCTTCTTCTCGCGCAAGGACGCGCCGGCGATGTCGCGGCCGTTCCGCCGCGGCATCCTGAGCCGGCTGGAACTGGTAGTGGGCGAGCCGGTGCCGCCGGAGGCGGCCACGCCCGAAGGGCTGCAGCAGATGGTGCAGGCCCTGCGCGGCGACTGGCGCTGAACGCATGTTCTTCTCCGCGGAGCCCGAGCCACGATGATCACGCTCTATACCTTCGGCCCGGCCTTTGGGCTGCCTGACGCCAGCCCGTTCGTCACCAAGGCCGAGATGCTGCTCAAGCTTGCCGGCCTGCCGTACCACGCCCGCCGCGGCAGCCTGCGGCGCGCGCCCAAGGGCAAGCTGCCGTACCTGGATGACATGGGCCGCATCGTGGCGGACTCGACCATGATCCGCTGGCATATCGAGAAGACTTACCACATCGACTTCGACGCCGGCCTGAGCCCGGCCGAGCGCGGCATCGCCTGGGCCGCCGAGAAGCTGATGGAAGACCACCTGTACTGGGCGGTGGCGCGGGTGCGCTGGCTCGACCAGGCCAATTTCGACCGCGGCCCGGCGCAGTTCTTTCGCGGCGTGCCGGCTCCGGTGCGCGGGCTGGCCGAGCGGCTGGTGCGCTACAAGGTCAGGAAGACGCTGTGGGGGCAGGGCCTGGGCCGGCACAGCGAGGAAGAACTGGTCGCGCTGGCCACCAAGGGCGTGACCTCCATCGCCGATATCCTGGGCGAAAAGCGCTACCTGATGGGCGACAAGCCATGCGGCGCCGACGCCACGCTGTTCGCCTTTGCCGGCAGCCTGCTGTGCCCGGTGTTCGACACGCCGATCCGCACCGCGGCGGAAGGGCATGCCAACCTGGTGGCCTATATGGACCGGATGCGGGCGGAGTTCTACCCCGAGTTCGCTCCGGAAAGCGCGCCAGCCTGAGCCAGCCGGGCCGCCCGCGGGCGGGCAATGGCCTTACAATGGAGGCCGTCCCCAATTCCTGTGCGGTTTCCATCATGTCCGGCAACACCCTTGGCCTGCTCTTCACTGTCACCACCTTCGGCGAATCGCACGGCCCCGCCATCGGCGCGGTGGTGGATGGCTGCCCGCCGGGCATGGCGCTGAGCGAAGCCGATATCCAGGGCGACCTGGACCGCCGCAAGCCCGGCACCTCGCGCCATGTCACCCAGCGCAAGGAACCCGACCAGGTGGAGATCCTGTCCGGCGTGTTCGAAGGCAAGACCACCGGCACGCCGATCTGCCTGCTGATCCGCAATACCGACCAGCGCAGCAAGGACTACGGCAATATCGTCGAGACCTTCCGCCCGGGCCACGCCGACTACACCTACTGGCAGAAGTACGGCATCCGCGACTATCGCGGCGGCGGCCGGTCGTCGGCTCGCCTGACGGCGCCGGTGGTGGCCGCTGCGGCGGTGGCCAAGAAATGGCTGCGCGAGCAGTACGGCACCGAGATCCGGGGCTACATGTCGCAGCTCGGCGAGATCGCGGTGCCGTTCGCCGACTGGTCGCATGTGCCCGAGAATCCGTTCTTCGCGCCCAACGCCGACATCATTCCCGAGCTGGAAACCTATATGGACGCGCTGCGCCGCGACGGCGATTCGGTCGGCGCGCGCATCGAGGTGGTGGCCAGCAACGTGCCGGTCGGACTGGGCGAGCCGCTGTTCGACCGCCTCGACGCCGACATCGCGCACGCGATGATGGGCATCAATGCGGTCAAGGGCGTGGAAATCGGCGCCGGCTTCGACAGCGTGTCCCAGCGCGGCAGCGTGCATGGCGACGAGCTGACCTCCGAGGGCTTCCGCACCAACAATTCGGGCGGCGTGCTGGGCGGCATCTCCACCGGACAGGATGTCACCGTGTCGCTGGCGATCAAGCCGACGTCCTCGATCCGCACGCCGCGCGAGTCGATCGACAAGGCCGGCAATGCCGCCACGGTCGAGACCTTCGGCCGCCACGACCCGTGCGTCGGCATCCGCGCCACGCCGATCGCCGAGGCCATGCTGGCGCTGGTGCTGATGGACCACGCGCTGCGCCACCGCGCGCAATGCGGCGACGTCAGGACCGACACGCCGCAGATTCCGGCGCAGGCACCGGCGCAGGCCAGCCAGACGCGCTGAGTTGACTCCGCTGCCTGGGGCGGGCGGGGCCACTGGCACCGCTCGCCCGGACTACGCCCGCTTCGGGCTTTTCTATCTCGGCTACTACGGCTACGTCGGCGTCATCTCGCCGTACGTGAGCCTGTATTTCGCCGATCGCGGTTTCAATCCCGTGCAGATCGGCGTGCTGATGGCCAGCTTCCAGGTCAGCCGCATCGTCGGACCCTACCTGTGGGGCTGGCTCTCCGACGTGATGCACACGCGCGTGCGCGTCCTGCGCGTGAGCGCGTTCACCTCGCTGCTGGCGTTCCTGATGCTGCCCGGCGTGGGCAGCTACGGCGGCATGATGGCGATGATGCTGACGCTGAGCCTGCTTACCAGCGCGATGTCGCCGCTGGGCGATGCCCTCACCATCTCCACGCTGCGCCGCCATGGCGCCTTCGACCATAGCTATGGCCGCATCCGCATGTTCGGCTCGGTCGGCTTTATCGGCGCGGTGCTGGCCGGCGGGGCGCTGTTCGAGGCGGTCGGCATGCGCGCGTTCCCGTGGGTGGCCAGCGGCTTGCTGGCGATCCTGGCGGGCGTGGTGCTGACCATGCGCGATGCCGCCGACGACGGGCCGCGCCTGCCCGCGCCGCGCGCGCTGCCGCTGCTGCGCCGGCCGGACGTGGCATGGTTCCTGGCGTCGGCCTTCCTGATGATGTTCGCGCACGCCGCGCTGTACGTGTTCTATTCGCTGTGGCTGGAGAAGCTCGGCTACGGCAAGTTCGCCATCGGGGTGATGTGGACCATCGGCGTGGTCGCCGAAATCGTCTTCTTCTATTACCAGGGCCTGTTGTTCGCGCGTTTCGCGCTGCGCACCATCCTGGCGGGCACTTTCGTGCTGGCGGCGGTCCGCTTCGGCCTGACCGGCTACTTCGCGCAGTTTGCCTGGCTGATGGCGCTGGTGCAGGTGCTGCACGCGGCCACCTTCGCCGCGCACCACAGCGCCAGCCTGAAGCGGCTGCAGGCATGGTTTGCCGGCCCGTTGCAGGGGCGCGGGCAGGCGCTGTACACGGGGATTTCCTACGGCGTCGGCGGCACGCTCGGCGGGCTGGTGATGGGCTGGACCTGGAATGCGCTGGCGCCGGAACACACCTTCGGGCTGGCCGCCGTGGCCGCGGCGGCTGGTGCCTTCTGCGCGGCGATGAGCTTCCGCGCGGAAGGTGCGGCAGGCGGCGATGCGCTTCAGGCCAGCGCGGCGCAGACGCGCTCGGCGATCGCCAGCGACGAGGTCAACCCCGGCGACTCGATGCCGAACAGGTGAACCAGCCCCGGCACGCCGTGCACGGCGGGGCCGTCGATGCGGAAATCCGCCGCCACTTCGCGCGGGCCGCTGATCTTGGGGCGGATGCCCGCATAGCCCGGCTGCAGCGAGTTATCGGCCAGTCCCGGCCAGTAGCGCCGCACTTCGTCATAGAAGCTGTCGGCATCGGACGGGTCGACGCTGTACTCGATGTCGTCGATCCAGCGCACATTGGGGCCGAAGCGTGCCTGGCCACCCAGGTCCAGCGTCAGGTGCACGCCCAGGCCAGCGGCCTCGGGCACCGGATAGATCAGCCGCGAGAACGGGGCGCGCCCGGCCAGCGTGAAATAGCAGCCCTTGGCATAGTACTGCGGCGGGATATGGGCCTCGGGCATGCCATCGAGGCGGCGCGCCAGTTCCGGCGCGGTCAGGCCGGCCGAGTTCACCACCGTGCGCGCCAGCAGCGTGGTGGCGCCGCCATCCTCGCTGCCCACTTCCAGCCGAATCCCGTCCGCCGTGACCGCGCCGCCCAGCACCGGCGACTGCACGGCCAGCATCGCACCTGCGTTCTCGGCATCGCCCAGCAGCGCGGTCATCAGGCCGTGGCTGTCGACAATGCCGGTGGAGGGCGACAGCAGTGCGGCATGGCATTGCAGCTGCGGTTCCAGTGCCTGCGCTTCGTCGCGCGAGAGCAGCCGCAGGTCGCCGACGCCGTTGGCCGCGGCCTTGGCGCGGATGCCGTCGAGCGTGGCCACTTGCGCCTCGCTGGTGGCGACGATCAGCTTGCCGCAGCGCTGGTGCTCGACGTGGTGCGTGGCGCAGTAGTCGTACAGCATGGCCTTGCCGCGCACGCACAACTCTGCCTTCAGCGAACCGGCGGGGTAGTAGATGCCGGCGTGGATGACTTCGCTGTTGCGAGCGCTGGTGATGGTGCCGAAGGCGTTCTCGGCTTCCAGGATGATCACCTCGCGGCCTTGCAGGGCGAGGGCGCGCGCGGCCGCCAGTCCTACGACACCAGCGCCGATGACGACGCAGTCCACCTTTTCCATGCTCGTTTCCTTGTTGCTGTGGTTTGTTGCAGTGCTGGTTATGCAGTGCTGGTCGATGTGTGGCGGGATTCAGCCCGCCAGGCCCAGCCGCGCGGCCGCTGCGGACAGGTGCCGTTGCGCGGCCTCGCGCGCCGCGGGGGCATTGCCGGCGGCGATGGCGTCGGCCAGCGCCGTGTGTTCGGTGTCGGCGGCACGCGGAGCGCCGGTAGCGGCGCCGAGCCGCGCGGTGTTCTCCCAGGCCCGCTGCCGTGCCGCCAGCATCTGCTGGCTGACGAAATCGGTGAGGCCGGTGAAGCAGGGGTTGTGCGCGGCTTCGGCGATGGCGTGGTGGAAGGCCATGTCGGCCGCGGCCGACATGGCCATGTCGCCATGGCCGTCGGCCTGTGCCTGCATGGTCGCGAGTGCGGCGCGGATCGCGTCGACGTCGGCCGTGGTGCGGCGCTCGGCCGCCATCTCGGCGCAGGCGGTTTCGACCACGCGGCGCAACTCGAAAAGCTGCGCCAGCGTGGGCCCGCCATCCGGCGCGCTCGCCACGCGCCAGGCCTGGCCGCCCGGGGTTTCCGAAACAAAGGCGCCAGAGCCCTTGCGCGTGACCAGTACGCCATCGGCCTTGAGTTGGGCAATAGCCTCGCGCACGATCGGCCGGCTCACGCCGAAGGTGTCGGCCAGGCTTGCTTCGGCGGGCAGGCGTGCGCCCGCGGCGTAGCGGCCGGCGAGGATGGCGTCGTGCAAGGACTGGGCAATGCGGCTGGCTAGCGAGGCCGGGCGGTGCAGGGTCATGGCTGGATATGTCAGGCTGTCAGACAGCTTTATGCGATTGTGGTGCCGAAGTTGTCGCGCGTCAAGCCTTCCGCAGAGGGCGGGTGCTACATATGACGGCCTAGGCCCATCGGCATCCGCTCAACTTCTGCTGCTTTTTGGCCGATAAAACCCTGATACAGGTGGCGGATACTGCCCGGCAGCTCCGCCGTGGGTTTGCCATGCCCCACGCGCGGCGACAAACGCGGGGGCCCTTTGCAAACAGCCATGATCCAGCTCACTCCCAACGATCTTCCGGTCGGACACCCGCTGCCCTGGTCGCTGCTTGACGGCGAAGGCAACCTGGTGCTCGGCAGCGGCAGCATCATCCCCGATGCGCGCGACCTCGCGCTGGTGTTCCGCCATGGCGTGGTCTGCCGCGCCGGCAATAGCGATGACACCGACGACACAGACGATGCCGGCACGCGCACGGCGCCCGGGCCGTTCGGCCTGCAGGTCGGCACGCTGCTCCACGTCAAGCATGAAGGCGACTCCGCACGCGCCGCCGCGAGCCGCCTGATCGGCTTTATCGATCAGGGGCTGTTCGTGACCTGGCCGCAACTGGGCGGGTGCGACTTGCCGCTGCAGGCGGGCGCCACCGTGCTGCTGCGCGGCTTTTCGGGCCAGGCGATCCACAGCTTTACCTCGACCATCACCGCGGTCTGCCGCAGTCCGTTCCGCTACCTGGTGCTGTCGGCGCCGACCAACCTGCACGCAACCCCGGTCCGCAAGGCGGCGCGCGTGCCGACGCGGCTGGCGGCATACCTGACCCGGCCCCCGGAGGACGACGATGGCGATCATGCCGTGGCCGTGGCCGTCGCGGTTCGGGCGGGTGCGGCCCGGCTGGCGCTGCTGTCCGACCTCAGCACCGGTGGTGCGCTGGTGCAGACCACCGCGCCTTCGCCCGCCCCGGGCAGCCGCGTGCGGCTGCGCTTCCAGCTGCGGGCCGCCTCATTCGACAGCGAAGTCATGGTCGACGGCTGGGTCCGGGTGGCGCCGGGTGCAGCGAGCCAGGACGATACCGATTTCCCGGCCTTCGGTGTGGCCTTCGACGTGCTGGCAGAGCGCGAGATGACGCTGCTGCAGTGCTACATCTACGAACAGCTGCTGTCCACGACGCGACTGCCGCTGTAGCCGGCGGCCGCAAGAAATAAAAAACGGCACCGGGGAAACCGGTGCCGTTCCATGCGCCAGGCGCTTGCGCGCCCGGGGGCCTTACATGCCGACGTAGTTCGGACCGCCGCCGCCTTCCGGCGTGACCCACACGATGTTCTGTGTCGGATCCTTGATATCGCAGGTCTTGCAGTGCACGCAGTTCTGCGCGTTGATCTGCAGCCGTTCCTTGCCCGAGGTCTCGTCCTGCACGAACTCGTACACACCCGCCGGGCAGTAGCGCGACTCGGGGCCGGCGTACTTGTCCCAGTTGATGCTGACCGGCACGCTGGCGTCCTTCAGCGTCAGGTGCGCCGGCTGGTTTTCCTCGTGGTTGGTGTTGCTGATGAACACCGAGCTGAGGCGGTCGAAGGTCAGCTTGCCGTCCGGCTTCGGGTAGACGATCTTCTCGCACTCGGCCGCCGGCTTCAGGTACACATGGTCCGGCTTGACGCGGTGGATGGTCCAGGGCGGGTTGCGGATGCCCAGCTTGGGCAGCAGCCATTGCTCGATGCCGGTCATCAGCGTCGCGGTGGTGCGGCCCTTCTTGAACCACTGCTTGAAGTTCTTGGCCTGCAGCAGCTCCTTGTACAGCCAGCTTTGCTCGAACGCGGCGGGGTAGGCGGTCAGCTCGTCGTGCTGGCGGCCGCCCTGCAGCGCGTCATAGGCGGCCTCGGCGGCCAGCATGCCGGTCTTGATCGCGGCGTGGCTGCCCTTGATGCGCGAGGCGTTCAGGTAGCCGGCATCGCAGCCGACCAGCGCGCCGCCCGGGAACACGGTCTTGGGCAGCGACAGCAGGCCGCCGGCGGTGATGGCGCGCGCGCCGTACGACAGGCGCTTGCCGCCCTCGAAGTACTGGCGGATTTCCGGGTGCGTCTTGAAGCGCTGGAATTCCTCGAACGGCGACAGCCAAGGGTTGGTGTAGTCCAGGCCGACCACAAAGCCGACCGCGACCTTGTTGTCTTCCATGTGGTACAGGAACGAGCCGCCATAGGTGGCCGGGTCCAGCGGCCAGCCGGCGGTGTGCACCACCAGGCCGGGCTTGTGCTTGGCCGGGTCGATTTCCCACAGTTCCTTCAGGCCGATGCCGTAGCTCTGCGGATCCTTGCCGGCATCCAGGCCGAACTTGTCGATCAGCTGCCTGCCCAGGTGGCCGCGCGCGCCTTCGGCGAAGATGGTGTACTTGGCATGCAGTTCCATGCCGAGCTGGAAGTTGTCGGTGGGCTCGCCTTCCTTGCTGATGCCCATGTTGCCGGTGGCCACGCCCTTGACCGAGCCGTCTTCGTTGTACAGCACCTCGGCGGCGGGGAAGCCCGGGAAGATCTCGACGCCCAGCGCCTCGGCCTGCTGGCCCAGCCAGCGCACGAAGTTCGACAGGCTGACGATGTAGTTGCCGTGGTTGTGGAAGCACTCGGGCAGCAGCGCGGGCGGCGTGCCCTTCGAGCCCGACTCGTTCAGGAACAGGAACTTGTCTTCGGTGACCGGCTGGTTCAGCGGCGCGCCCAGCTCTTGCCAGTTCGGGATCAGCTCGTTGAGGGCGCGCGGATCCATGATGGCGCCCGACAGGATATGCGCGCCGGGTTCGGAACCCTTTTCCAGCACGCATACGTTGACGTCGCTGCCTTTCTCCTGCGCGAGTTGCTTCAGGCGGATGGCCGTGGCCAGGCCGGCGGGGCCGCCGCCAACGACGACCACGTCGTATTCCATGGCTTCACGCGGGCCGAACTGCTCCAGGAGCTGTTGCTGATCCATTGTCTCTAACCCTCTATTTCTTTGCTGCTAGCTATGCAATTGTGGGAAGTGCGGTGACCGTTCTGCTCGAACTTGCGCCGGCGGGGCATGGCAAGGGATTTTGACGGCTGTTTGCGGCCGATAGCCGGCCGGATCGCTCGTTTTCCCTCTTTCGCTTTGCAGGCCAAGTTCTTAGAATCTCCGGCATTGTCCGGGACTCGCCACCCACAGGCAAGGATTTTTTTGGAACGGTCGTTCTTTTTTTCGATATGCTGCCTTCCGCACCCGAAGAGGCTGGAAGGGCGCCCGCACAAGAGGTCATCATGGGTTTGTCGATCAATCTGGAAGGCAAGGTAGCGCTGGTCACCGGCGCCTCGAGCGGGCTCGGCTCGCGTTTCGCTACGGTGCTGGCCGCCGCCGGGGCCAAGGTTGTGCTGGCCTCGCGCCGCACCGAGCGGCTCAAGGAACTGCGCGCGGCGATCGAGGCCGAGGGTGGCAGCGCGCACGTGGTGCGGCTGGACGTCACCGATCCGGACAGTATCCGCGCCGCCGTGGCGCATGCGGAAACCGAAGCCGGCTCGATCGACATCCTGGTCAACAATTCGGGCGTGTCGACGACGCAGAAGCTGACCGATGTGACCCCGGACGATTTCGATTTTGTCTTCGACACCAATACGCGCGGCGCCTTCTTCGTCGCGCAGGAAGTCGCCAAGCGCATGATTGCCCGGGCCAAGGGCGCCGAGAAGAACGGCAGTCCGCTGCCGCAGGCGCGCATCGTCAATGTCGCGTCGGTGGCCGGCCTGAAGGTGCTGTCGCAAATCGGCATCTATTGCATGAGCAAGGCGTCGGTGGTGCACATGACCAAGGCCATGGCGCTTGAATGGGCGCGCCACGGCATCAATACCAATGCGATCTGTCCCGGCTATATCGATACCGAGATCAACCACCACCACTGGGATTCGGACGCCGGCCAGAAACTGATCCAGATGCTGCCGCGCAAGCGCCTGGGCAAGCCCGACGATCTCGACGGCCTGCTGTTGCTGCTGGCGTCCGACCAGTCGCAATTCATCAACGGCGCCGTGATCACCGCCGACGACGGCATGGTCTGAGCCCGGCCGCCGGCGCCGCGCCGCCCGCTTTCCACCGCTCCCGCCCGCGCGCCACAAGCGTGCGGCGGAGCATCGCCAATGGCCACCCCAGGGCTTATCCGGTCCCCTTGGGGCGGGCTTTCGAGCGCGGCTTCCAGTTTCCGATAAAAGAAAGTTGATGCGCGGTGTGCCAGTCTTGGCATAATCCGCCATGTCTTTAGACTAAGTCTTTACATACAAGTAAAAAATGCCGCAGTGGCCGCCTGGCCCAAGCGGCCCTGGACCGGAGGCCGGGGAGATGGAGCAACAAGAAGAAGCACGGCGCAATGCCGTGCCGCAACACGTCGTCGATTCCGCGGTGATCCCGCAGGCGGCAGACGAAGCGCAGGACACTGAATTCCGGGTTTCACCCCGCCTCGAGGACTGGATCGGCGTGATCGTGATGCTGCTGCTGGTCGGCATCACCTTCGCCAACGTGGTAGTCCGGTATTTCACCGACGAGTCGTTTGCCTGGACCGAGGAATTCTCGGTCTTCCTGATGATCGTGCTGGCGCTGGTCGCCGGCAGCGCGGCGGTGGCGCGCGATCGCAATATCCGCATTGAATTCTTTTTTGAGCGCGGCAGCGCGGCGCGCCAGCGCCGGCTGGCGATCCTGTCGGCACTGGCGGTGGCGGTGATGTTCATCGCGCTGGCGGTGCTGGGCGCGCGCATTACATGGGATGAGTACGCCTTTGGCGAAACCTCGCCCGGCATCGGCGTGCCAAGCTGGTGGTACTCGATCTGGCTGCCGGTGCTGTCGGCCGGCATCTCGCTGCGCGCGCTGGGCCTGCTGGTGCGCAACGTGCGCGCGCTCAAGGCGCTGCATGAAGAGAACAGGGCCGCGAAGGAGCGTGCGCAATGACGCTGGTTGCCATCATCCTGTTCGTGGTCTTTATCGGCCTGATGCTGCTGGGCGTGCCCATCGGCGTGTCGCTGGGGCTGGGTGGGCTGGTCGCGATCGGCCTGTCCAACCTGGATACCCAGATGTTCGGCCTGCTGGCCGTGCCGCAGAACTTCTACGCCGGACTGGCCAAGTACCCGCTGCTGGCGATTCCCATGTTCGTGCTGGTGGGGTCGATCTTCGACCGTTCCGGCGTGGCGCAGCGGCTGGTGACCTTTGCCATTGCCGTGGTCGGGCGCGGACCGGGCATGCTGCCGCTGGTGGCGATCCTGGTGGCGATGTTCCTTGGCGGCATTTCCGGTTCGGGCCCGGCCAATGCGGCCGCGGTCGGCGGGGTGATGATCGCGGCGATGTCGCGTGCCGGCTATCCGGGCTCGTACAGCGCCGCGGTGGTCGGCGCGGCGGCCGCGACCGACATCCTGATCCCGCCGTCGGTGGCCTTCATCATCTACAGCGTGCTGGTGCCCGGGGCGTCGGTGCCGGCGCTGTTCGCCGCGGGCATGATCCCCGGCGTGCTGGCCGGCGTCGCGCTGATCGTGCCGGCGGTGTGGCTGGCGCGCAAGCACAACATGGGCGCCGCCGAAGCCGCGCTGCCGCGCCCGCCGTTCTGGAAGAGCCTGCGCGAAGCGGCATGGGGCCTGGTGGCGCCGTTCCTGATCCTCGGCGGCATGCGCGCGGGCTGGTTCACGCCGACCGAAGCCGCCGTGGTGGCTGTCGTCTATGGCCTCTTCGTCGGCATGGTGGTGTACCGCAGCATCGGCATGCGCGACCTGTTCACGATCTTCCAGGAAGCGGCCGAAACCTCTGCCGTGATCCTGCTCGTGGTGGCGCTGGCCGGCATCTTTGCCTATGCGCTGTCGACGCTGGGCGTGATCGATCCGCTGGCGCAGGCAATCGCCACCTCTGGCCTGGGTGAGTACGGCGTGCTCGCGCTGATCGTGCTGCTGCTGATGACGGTCGGCATGTTCCTGGACGGCATCTCGATCTTCCTGATCTTCGTGCCGCTGCTGCTGCCGATCGCCAATGCCTTCCACTGGAACCCGGTGTGGTTCGGCGTGGTGCTGACGCTGAAAGTGGCGCTTGGCCAGTTCACGCCGCCGCTGGCCGTGAACCTGATGGTGTCGTGCCGGATCGCCCGCGTGCGCATGGAAGAAACCGTGCCCTGGGTGATCTGGATGCTGCTGGCGATGTTCATCGCCATGCTGATGGTGCTGGCCTATCCGCCGCTGGCGACCTGGCTGCCGGAATACCTCGGCTATTGATCGCCGTTGACTTCTTTGCGCATTCACAAACAAGAACTGACACTTTCCCGAGAGGAGATGAAATGAAACGTCGTGCCCTGATGCTCGCAACGGCTGCCGCCATTGCCGCTTCCGCCTTCGCCCCCGCCGGCGCGATGGCCCAGACCTACAAGTCCGAGTACAAGATGTCGCTGGTACTCGGCCCGGCTTTCCCGTGGGGCAAGGGCGGCGAGATCTGGGCTGACCTGGTCAAGCAGCGCACCAATGGCCGCATCAATATCAAGCTGTACCCGGGCACCTCGCTGGTGGCCGGCGACCAGACCCGCGAGTTCTCGGCCATCCGCCAGGGCGTGATCGACATGGCCGTCGGCTCGACCATCAACTGGTCGCCGCAGGTCAAGGAACTTAACCTGTTCTCGCTGCCGTTCCTGATGCCCGACTACAAGGCACTGGATGCGCTGACGCAGGGCGAAGTCGGCAAGTCGATCTTCACCACGCTGGAAAAGGCCGGCGTGGTGCCGCTGGCCTGGGGCGAGAACGGTTTCCGCGAGGTGTCGAACTCCAAGCGCGAGATCCGCAAGCCGGAAGACCTCAAGGGGCTGAAGCTGCGCGTAGTCGGCTCGCCGCTGTACATCGAGACCTTCAACGCGCTGGGCGCCAACCCGACCCAGATGAGCTGGGCCGACGCGCAGCCGGCGATGGCCTCGGGCGCGGTCGACGGCCAGGAGAACCCGCAGTCGGTGTTCGCTGCCGCCAAGCTGTACACGGTCGGCCAGAAGTTCGTCACGGCCTGGGGTTACGTGGCTGACCCGCTGATCTTCGTGGTCAACAAGCAGATCTGGGAAAGCTGGACCCCGGCCGACCGCGAGATCGTCAAGCAGGCCGCCATCGACGCCGGCAAGCAGGAAATCGCGCTGGCCCGCAAGGGCCTGGCCGAGGCCGGCGCGCCCGCCTGGAAGGACATGGAAGCCCACGGCGTCAAGGTCACGCATCTGACGCCGGCCGAGCATGATGCCTTCCGCAAGGCGACCGCCAAGGTCTACGACAAGTGGAAAAAGCAGATCGGCACCGACCTGGTGACCAAGGCCGAAGGCGCGATCGCCAAGCGCTAAGTCATGAAGCAGGCCCGCCAGTGTTGGCGGGCCTGTTGCATTGGAGGTTGTGATGAAACACGTCTATACGGTGGTCATGCCGATCCGCTGGGGCGACATGGATGCGATGGGCCATGTCAACAACACCATCTATTTCCAGTATCTGGAGCAGGCGCGCATCGAGTGGTTCGCGTCGCTGGGGCGCGGCGGCAAGGATGCGCGAGGGCAGGGGCCGGTCATCATCAATGCCCATATGACCTTCCTGAAGCAGCTGCGCTATCCGGGCGATATCGAATGCCGCGTTTATGCGGGGCAACTGGGGCGCACCAGTTTCGAAACGCGCATGGAAATCCGCCGCACCGATCTGCCCGACGTGGTGTGGGCCGAGGGTGGGGCCAAGGTGGTGTGGTGCGATTATGCGTTGGAGAAATCGGTGCCGGTGCCTGCGGAGATTCGGGCGATCATCGAAGGCTGACGCGGCTGGCTGCGCTCAGTGGTTGACCAACCGCTGGACCAGATCCACCGACGTACTCGCCCCGTACTTCTTCATCAGCCGCGCCCGGTAGATGTCCACCGTGCGCGGGCTGATCGCCAGCAGCTTGCCGATCTGCTTGCTGGTCTTGCCTTCCACCAGCTGCGCCGCGATCTCGCGTTCGCGCGCGGTCAGCTCCGCCGTCACCTGCCGCTTCTGCGACAGGTCTTCAAAGGTCCAGATCCCCGCGCCCAGCGGCTGCGCGCGGTCCAGCGCGCGGCCGGTGACATGGCACCAGAACAGCTCGCCGCCAGCGCGCTTCATGATGCGCTCGTCCGAATACATCCCATGCCTGTTCATGATCGGCGCAATGCGGGCGCCGGTGCGCTCGAACTCGTCGACGGTGGGGTAGAGCACCTGGAACGACTGCCCCAACAGGGCCTCGCGCGTGGTGCCGAAGATGCGGCAGACTTCTTCGTTGCAGTCCTCGATCACGCGCTCGCGTGACAGCACCAGGCCCACGGGGGCGAGCTGGAAAGCGGTCTGGTAGTCGATGGCGGGCATCTGCTTATGTATTTTTACGTAATGGCGTTGCCGGCGCGGCTTGCGTATCCTGTCGGTCGGACGAGAGACGGCGGTTGTCGCCGATTGTACCGTTACAATTTCCCTGCGTCGCCCACCGCACAAGCCGGCGGCGGAAGCACGACAGCGAAACCCCGAGGAACTACCGAGGAAGGAGCGAACATGAACAAGGTCTACGCCAGCGCCGCAGAAGCGCTTGCAGGCGTCGTCCGCGACGGCCAGACGATCGCCGTTGGCGGTTTCGGCCTGTGCGGCATTCCCGAGGCACTGATCGGTGCGCTGCGCGACAGCGGCGCCAAACAGCTGACCTGCATCTCCAACAACGCCGGCGTCGATGGCTTCGGCCTGGGGCTGCTGCTGGCCACCCGCCAGATCAAGAAGATGATCTCGTCCTACGTGGGCGAGAACAAGGAATTCGAGCGCCAGTACCTGGCGGGCGAACTCGAGCTGGAATTCACGCCGCAGGGCACGCTGGCAGAGAAGCTGCGTGCCGGCGGCTCCGGCATCCCCGCCTTCTTCACCAAGACCGGTGTCGGCACCGTTGTCGCCGAAGGCAAGGAAATCCGCGAGTTCAACGGCGAGCAATACGTGATGGAGCGTTCGCTGACCGCCGACGTGGCGCTGGTCAAGGCCTGGAAGGCCGACAAGGCCGGCAACCTGGTGTTCCGCCGCACCGCGCGCAACTTCAACCCGATGTGCGCGATGGCGGGCAAGTTCACCGTGGCCGAGGTCGAGCACATCGTCGAGACCGGCGAGCTGGACCCGGACGAGATCCACCTCGCCGGCATCTTCGTGAAGCGCCTGGTGCTGAACACCAACCCCGAGAAACGCATCGAGCAGCGCACCGTGCGCGCGGCCAGCTAAGGAGACACCATCATGGCATGGACACGTGACGAAATGGCCGCGCGCGCCGCGGCCGAGCTGCAGGACGGTTTCTACGTCAACCTGGGCATCGGCCTGCCGACGCTGGTCGCCAACTGGGTGCCCGAGGGCATGGAAGTGTGGCTGCAGTCCGAAAACGGCCTGCTTGGCATCGGCCCGTTCCCGACCGAAGACCAGGTCGACGCCGACATGATCAACGCCGGCAAGCAGACCGTGACGACGCTGCCGGGTTCGTCGATCTTCTCGTCGGCCGACTCGTTCGCGATGATCCGCGGCGGCCACATCAACCTGGCCATCCTGGGCGCAATGCAGGTCAGCGAGAAGGGTGACCTCGCCAACTGGATGATCCCGGGCAAAATGGTCAAGGGCATGGGCGGCGCGATGGACCTGGTCGCCGGTGTCGGCCGCGTGGTGGTGCTGATGGAGCACACCGCCAAGAAGAAGGACGGCACCGAGGACATCAAGATCCTGAAGCAGTGCAACCTGCCGCTGACCGGCGTGGGCGTGGTCAATCGCATCATCACCGACCTGGGCGTGATGGACGTGACTGCCGACGGCCTGAAGCTGGTCGAAACCGCACCGGGCGTCAGCCGCGAGGAAATTCAGGCGAAGACCGGGGCGCCGCTGCTGTAAGCAAGCCTTCGGCCATTGCCTGACGGGCCCTGTAGCGCATTGCGCCACAGGGCTTTTTCATTTTGGCGCTGGGGTAACCGACTACGCCGATCGGCTGTGCGGGCTAGCTCTATCGGCGAATGGCCCGCTCCCGCACAAGTCACTATGCTGGCCGATTCCCAGCAGGCGTGGTCCTGCCAACACAAGTCCTTTCGGAAGGTGCGCGATGCCGGCTTCCCCAACCCGATCCCTGCCACTGGTGTACGCCTGCTCCGGCTGCTCCAGCGTGGCGCAACTGGCCAATGCCTGCGCGGTGCGGCTGGACCGCGGCGGCCGCGCGGAAATGTCGTGCATCAGCGGCGTGGGTGGCGGCGTGCCGGCGCTGACGCGCGTGGCGCAATCGGGCCGGCCGATCCTGGCGCTGGACGGCTGCCCGCTGGCTTGCGTGCAGGCTTGCCTGGCAAACGTGGGCGTGGTGCCGAACCAGCACCTGGTGCTGAACCGGCTGGGTGCGGTCAAGCGCCAGCACGGCGAATGCACCGAGGGCGAGACCGAGGCGGTGTGGCGGGAAGTCGAGGCGGCTCTGGAAAGCCTTGCGGGTGCGTAGGCCAGCGTAAGGCAGGCCGGACGCGCGGCGGCGCATCCGGCAAGGCGGTGCGTCAGGCCGCCGGCTTGTTGTAACGGGTGAACACCGACGCCGCGCCGTCGGCCTTGACCAGCAGCACGTCGAAGGGATCCTTGCGCGGGCCCTGTTCCATACCCGGCGAGCCGACCGGCATGCCCGGCACCGCCAGCCCGACCGCCTTGGGCTTGGCGGCCAGCAGCTTGCGGATATCGGCGGCCGGCACGTGTCCCTCGATCGCATAGCCGCCGATATGGCCGGTATGGCAGGAGCCGAAGCGTTCCGGCATGCCGAAGCGCTTGCGGTATTCGCCGGTATCCTCGACGTCATGCACCGTCACGGCGAAGCCATTGGCGCGCAGGTGCTTGACCCATTCCTCGCAGCACCCGCACAGCGGGCTCTTGTAGACATCGATGGCGAGTGGCCTGGCCTGCGCGAACGCATCGGCCGCGGGCCCCAGCACGCCCACGGCGAGCGTGCCGAGCGCCAGCGCGCCCAGGGTGCCGAGAAAACGTCGTCGTTGCATCGTTGCTCCTTGCGCCTTACTGCGCCACCCAGCCGCCATCCATGTTCCAGATCGCGCCGCGCACCTGCCGGGCCGCGTCCGATGACAGGAACACGGCCAGCGCGCCCAGTTCGTCGGGCGTCACGAACTCGCCCGAGGGCTGCTTCTCCAGCACCAGCTCACGCTTGGCCTGCTCGACCGGGATGCCTTCCTTCTGCGCGCGGGCTTCGACCTGCTTCTGCACCAGCGGCGTCAGCACCCAGCCCGGGCAGATCGCGTTGGCGGTCACGCCGGTCTGCGCGGTTTCCAGCGCGGTCACCTTGGTCAAACCGACGATGCCGTGCTTGGCTGCCACGTAGGCCGATTTCTGTGCCGACGCCACCAGCCCGTGCGCCGAGGCCACGTTGATGATGCGGCCCCAGTTCTTCTGGCGCATGCCGGGCAGCGCAAGGCGGGTGGTGTGGAACGCGGAAGTCAGGTTGATGGCGATGATGGCGTCCCAGCGCTCGGTGGGAAAGTCCTCGATCGGGGCCACATGCTGGATGCCGGCATTGTTGACCAGGATGTCGGCGCCGCCGAAGTCGGCCTGCGCATAGCGCATCATGTCCTCGATCTCCGCCGACTTGCTCATGTCCGCGCCGTGGTAGCCGACCTTGATGCCCTGGCCGGCCTGCGCGATCTCGTTCTTTGCGGCGTCCACATCACCAAAGCCATTGACGATGATGCTGGCGCCCTGGGCCGCCAGCGCCTTTGCGATGCCGAGCCCGATACCGCTGGTCGAGCCAGTCACCAGAGCGGTCTTGCCTTTGAGCATGTAAGCCTCCGTCGAGAGAGAGATTCCACAGGAAGGAAAGGGCAGCCCCGGGGTGGCCGGGACCGCCTGGTCTGGCACCGCCACGCATCGACACGCATCGACACGCATCGACGTGTGGGCGCGTGCGGTGGCGCAGACAGTGTGCTGTGGCATTGTACCCGGTGCGGCGTACAATCCAGTTTTGCTCAACCACCGGCAGCGCCGCTTTTTCGCGGTCCCGGCCGGGTCCGTCAGGGAGTCCAGATGTCTGCCAGTCCGCGCCTCGGTTTTGTCCAGTGCATCAGTCCGGCGGGCCTGCACCGCATGGCCTACCACGAATGGGGAGATTCCGCGAATCCCCGCGTGCTGGTGTGCGCGCACGGGCTGACGCGTACCGGCCGCGACTTCGATGCGGTCGCCAGCGCGCTGTGCGGCGACTATCGCGTGGTATGCCCAGATGTGGTCGGGCGCGGCCGCTCGGAATGGCTGGCCAATCCGGACGGCTACATCGTGCCGCAGTACGTGTCCGACATGGTCACGCTGATTGCCCGGCTCAATGTCGAGCAGGTGGACTGGTTCGGCACCTCGATGGGCGGGCTGATCGGCATGGGGCTGGCAGGGCTGCCCAGGTCGCCGGTGCGCAAGCTGCTGCTGAACGACGTCGGCCCCAGGATCGCGCCGTCGGCAGTGGAGCGCATTGGTGCCTACCTGGGCCTGCCGGTGCGCTTCAAGACCTTCGAGGAAGGGCTGGCCTACCTGCAGACCATCAGCGCGTCGTTCGGGCGCCATACGCCGGAGCAGTGGCGCGAGCTCAACGCCGCCATCCTGAAGCCGGTGCAGGGCGGCGAGGGCCTGGAATGGGGCTTGCATTACGACCCGCAGCTGGCCATGCCCTTCCGCAAGTCCACGCCGGAAACGGTGGCGGCGGGCGAGGCCGCGCTGTGGCGCAGCTTCGAGGCCATCGAAGCCCCGGTGCTGGTGGTGCGCGGCGCGCAGTCCGACCTGCTGCTGCGCGAGACCGTTGCCGAGATGGTGGCGCGCGGCAAGCATGTGAGCTCGGTGGAAGTCCCTGAAGTGGGGCATGCGCCAACCTTTGTCGATCCGGCGCAGATCGCGATTGCCCGGCAGTTCTTTGTCGGGTGAGTTTGCGCATCGCGCGGCGGACCTGTCTTTTTATCGATCAACGCATTGTCATGAGTAACCTTGAACTGAAGCGCGCCCACGTGGGCAAGCGTTTGTCCGAATATGCGGTCTACAACGGCGTGGTCTACCTGGCCGGGCAGGTGCCCGAGGTCGACCCCAAGGCCGATATCCGCGGCCAGACGCGCGAGGTGCTCGGCCATATCGACCGCCTGCTGGCCGAGGCCGGCAGCGACAAGACCCGCATCCTGTCGTGCCAGATCTTCCTCACCAGTATCGACCTGATCGGCGAGATGAACGAGGTCTGGGACGCCTGGGTGCCCCAAGGCAACACGCCCCCGCGCGCCACGGTGGAAGCCCGCCTGGCCAATCCCGATTACCTGATCGAAGTGGTGGTGACCGCTGCGCTCAACTGATGCAGGCCTAGGGACATGGTGACGTCGACCGACCTGGCTGGCCGGGTCGTAGGCATTCCGGATGCTGAACTGGTGGGCCGTGCACTGGCCTACGTGCGCGAGCACGGCGCCGGCGTGGCGCTGCCTACGGGTGAGACCGTGCAATCGCACGCCGAGGGGATGCTGCGCATCCTCGATGGGCTGCGCGTGGACGATGCCGCGCGCGCGGCCGCCTGCCTGTTCGGGCTGGCCGCATTCGTGCCCGAGACCGAGGCCGAGATCGAGCCGTGCTTCGGCGAAGAAGTGGCGCGGCTGGTCAATGGCGTGCGGCAGCTGCTGCGCATCGGTGCCATCGCCGGCAATCGCCCTGAGGTGGAAGTGGCCGCGCCATCGAAGAACGAGGCGCAGGCGCGCCACGAGCAGGTCGAGGCGCTGCGCAAGATGCTGCTCGCGTTCGCGCAGGACATTCGCGTGGTGCTGGTGCGGCTGGCCTCGCGGCTGCAGACGCTGCGCTGGATGGCCGAGACCAAGCGCACGCCGACCCCGGGCGTGGCGCGCGAAACGCTCGACATCTACGCGCCGCTGGCCAACCGCTTGGGTATCTGGCAGATGAAGTGGGAGCTGGAAGACCTGGCGTTCCGCTTCGAGCAGCCCGACACCTACAAGCGCATCGCCAGGCTGCTGGACGAAAAGCGCATCGAGCGCGAAGGCTATATCGCCGGCGCCATCGCGCGGCTGCAGTCCGAGCTCACGGCCGCCGGCATCCGTGCCGAGGTGAGCGGCCGGCCCAAGCACATCTACAGCATCTGGAAGAAGATGCGCGGCAAGGAGCTGGATTTCGCCGACCTGTACGATGTGCGCGCCTTCCGTGTGATCGTTGACGATATCAAGGACTGCTATACGGTACTGGGTATCGTCCACCATATCTGGCAGCCGATCCCGCGCGAGTTCGACGACTACATCTCGCGGCCCAAGGCCAACGGCTACAAGTCGCTGCACACCGTGGTGATCGGCGATGACGGCCGCGCCTTCGAGGTGCAGATCCGCACGCACGAGATGCACCACTTCGCCGAATACGGCGTGGCGGCGCACTGGCGCTACAAGGAAGCGGGCAACAAGGGCTACGGTGGGCAGTTCTCCGCCAGCGAACGCTACGACGAGAAAATCGCCTGGCTGCGCCAGCTGCTGGCATGGAAGGACGATGCCGACCACAGCGTGGCCCACGACGAGTGGGAGCAGCTCAAGCACGCCGCGATCGACGACCACATCTACGTGCTGACGCCGCAGGCCCGCGTGGTGGCGCTGCCGCAGGGCGCGACGCCACTGGACTTTGCCTATTACCTGCACAGCGACCTCGGCCACCGCTGCCGGGGTGCACGCGTGGACGGCACCATGGTGCCGCTGAATACCACGCTGAAGAACGGCCAGACCGTCGAGATCATCGCGGTCAAGCAGGGCGGGCCGTCGCGCGACTGGCTCAACGCGGAGCTTGGCTACCTGGCCAGCAGCCGTGCGCGCGCCAAGGTGCGGGCGTGGTTCAACGCGCTCGATTCGCAGGAGACCATCGCGCAGGGGCGCGCGCTGATCGACAAGACCCTGCAGCGCGAGGGCAAGACTGCGGTCAAGCTGGAAGACCTGGCCGCGCGGCTGAACTTCAAGACGCCGGACGACCTGTTCGCCGCGGTGGCCAAGGACGAGTTCAGCCTGCGCCATGTCGAGCACGCGCTGCGCCACCCGGAAGGCGAAACCCAGGCACCGCTCAGCGAGGAAGACGCCGTCACCAAGAAGAGCCGCGCCACCAGCGTGGCGCGCGGTGCCAAGAGCGGCGTGCTGGTGGTGGGCGTGGATTCGCTGATGACGCAGATGTCGCGCTGCTGCAAGCCGGCGCCGCCGGACGATATCGTCGGCTTTGTCACGCGCGGACGCGGGGTGTCGATCCACCGGCGCAACTGCCATACCTTCCAGCAGCTCTCGGCGCGCGCGCCGGAGCGGGTGATCCAGACCGAGTGGGGCAAGAAAAGCCATGCCGCGGTCTACCCGGTCGACATCCATGTCGAAGCCATCGACCGGCAAGGGCTGCTGCGCGATATCTCGGAAGTGCTGTCGCGCGAGAAGATCAACGTCACCGGCGTGAAGACCTTGTCGAGCAAGGGCGTGGCGCGCATGCAGTTCACCGCCGAGGTGTCGGAGGCGACGCAACTGCAGCGCGCGCTGTCGCTGATCGAAGAGGTACAGGGGGTATTGCAGGCAAAAAGAAAGTGATGCTATACTTGCGTCTTCGCTAGGCTCGTAGCTCAGCTGGTTAGAGCACCACCTTGACATGGTGGGGGTCGTTGGTTCGAGTCCAATCGAGCCTACCAACGAATTGCAGTAAATCGTGCGCAGTGCATCGTGCACTAACAACGAAGTGCGGCAAGTCCGATTCAACCTGAAATGGAACGGAAAGGCATTATGTTCATGACACCGCGAACTACTACCGCTGGCAAGCGACAGTAGTCGAGGTGCGCCTTCCGACCCGGTTGAATCGGGTTTGACAAAGAGAAACGCGGCCTTGGCCGCGTTTTTTTTCGCCTGTCGCCTGCCAGCAGCCTGATAAGCTGCCGCTCTCGCGCGCTTTGGCGGCGTGGTGTGCAGCAAGAGAGCAATCGCCGGGCCGTGCAGCCGCGGACCGGTCCCCGCAAGATGCAGTTTGATCCGCCTGGCCGAGGCGCAGCGCGCCGCCGGCGGAATCCTGGAGAGTCCAAATGATCGCAATCACGCTGCCGGATGGGTCCCGCCGCGAGTTTCCGGGCCCGGTGACGGTTGCCGAAGTAGCGCAGAGCATCGGTTCCGGCCTGGCCAAGGCCGCGCTGGCCGGCAAGGTCGACGGCCAGCTGGTCGACACGAGCTACAAGATCGAAGACGATGCCCGGCTGGCCATCGTCACGGACAAGGATGCCGACGGCGTCGACATCATCCGCCACTCCACGGCGCACTTGCTGGCCTACGCCGTCAAGGAACTGTATCCGGAAGCGCAGGTAACGATCGGGCCGGTGATCGAGAACGGCTTCTACTACGACTTCGCCTACAAGCGTCCCTTCACGCCGGAAGACCTGGCCGCCATCGAGAAGAAGATGACGGAGCTCTCCCGCAAGGACGAGAAGGTCACGCGCGAAGTGTGGAACCGCGATGAGGCGGTGGCGCTGTTCGAGTCGATGGGCGAGAAGTACAAGGCCGAGATCATTGCCTCGATCCCGGCCGACCAGGAAATCGGCCTGTACCGCGAAGGCAAGTTCGTCGACCTGTGCCGCGGCCCGCACGTGCCGTCGACGGGCAAGCTCAAGGTCTTCAAGTTGATGAAGGTGGCCGGCGCCTACTGGCGCGGGGACTCCAACAACGAGATGCTGCAGCGCGTCTACGGTACGGCCTGGGCCAAAAAGGAAGACCAGGAAGCCTACCTGCACATGCTGGAAGAGGCCGAGAAGCGCGACCACCGCAAGCTGGGCAAGACGCTCGACCTGTTCCACCTGCAGGAAGAGGCGCCCGGCATGGTGTTCTGGCACCCGAAGGGGTGGCAGGTATGGCAGGCCGTCGAGCAATACATGCGCGGCCGCTTGGGCGACGCCGGCTATGACGAAGTGCGTACGCCGCAGGTGATGGACCGTTCGCTCTGGGAAAAGTCCGGCCACTGGCAGAACTACAAAGAGAACATGTTCGTCACGGAGTCGGAGAAGCACGACTACGCGATCAAGCCGATGAACTGCCCCGGCCACGTGCAGATCTTCAATCACGGCCTGCGCTCGTACCGCGACCTGCCGCTGCGCCTGGCTGAATTCGGTGCCTGTCACCGCAACGAGCCCTCGGGCGCGCTGCATGGCCTGATGCGCGTGCGCGGCTTTGTGCAGGACGATGCCCACATCTTCTGCACGGAAGAGCAGATCGTGGCCGAGGCCAAGGCGTTCAACGAACTGGCATTCTCGGTCTACGACGACTTCGGCTTCAAGAACGTTTCGGTGAAGCTGTCGCTGCGCCCCGAGCAGCGCGCCGGCTCCGACGAGGTCTGGGACCACGCCGAAGAAGGCCTGCGCCTGGCGCTGCGCGCCTGCGGCGTGGAATGGGAAGAGCTGCCGGGCGAGGGCGCTTTCTACGGCCCGAAGGTGGAATACCACATCAAGGACGCGATCGGCCGCTCCTGGCAATGCGGCACGCTGCAGCTTGACCTGGTGCTGCCGGAGCGCCTGGGTGCCGAATACGTCGCCGAGGACAACTCGCGCAAGCGCCCGGTCATGCTGCATCGCGCGATCCTGGGCTCTTTCGAGCGCTTCCTGGGCATCCTGCTGGAAAATCACGCCGGCGCGTTGCCCGCCTGGTTGGCCCCGGATCAGGTCGTGGTCATGAATATTGCGGATTCGCAGGCGGAATACGCCGAAAACGTCGTGCAATTGCTGCAAAAACAAGGGTTTAGGGCCAAGGCTGATTTGCGTAACGAGAAAATTACGTATAAAATCCGCGAGCATTCCCTTCAGAAGGTTCCTTACCTGCTAGTGGTAGGCGACAAGGAAAGGGATGCCAATCAAGTGGCCGTGCGTGCCCGTGGCAACGTGGATCTGGGTGTGATGCCCGTCTCCGCGTTTGTTGAGCGTCTGCAACACGACGTCGCCAGCAAAGCCTGATGGGTGGTGAGCACGGCTTGTTTTTTTGTCTTCTTGAGGTAACGCAACATCGCTACGGACAAAGGTCATCGCATCAACCGGGAAATCAGCGCGCCTGAGCTGCGCCTGGTAGGGGTTGATAACGAGCAGCTCGGCATCGTCAAGTTCATGGACGCTCTGCGGCTGGCTGAGGACAAGGACTTGGACCTGGTGGAGATCGCCCCGAACGCGACTCCGCCCGTCGCCCGGATCATGGATTACGGGAAGTTCAAGTACGAGGAAGCCAAGCGCGCCCACGAGGCCAAGCTGAAGCAGAAGATCATCCAGGTCAAGGAAGTCAAGTTCCGGCCGGGTACGGATGACGGCGACTACAACGTCAAGCTGCGCAACCTGAAGCGCTTCCTGGAAGATGGCGACAAGACCAAGATCACGCTGCGGTTCCGTGGTCGCGAGATGGCCCACCAGGAAATCGGCGCGCGCATGCTCGAACGCCTGAAGGCGGATCTGGAAGAGATCGGCCAGGTCGAGCAGATGCCGAAGATGGAAGGGCGCCAGATGGTGATGGTGCTCGCCCCCAAGAAGAAGAAGTAATTCTTGCGCGGTGCAGCGGCCGGGATGCCAACGCATCCCGGCGTTGCTTCGTGCGGAAGTCGCGCGTCGCCCGCAAGGGACGCACGCGCAACAACAAGTGGATGCGGGTCTTGCAAGAGTCGGCGTGAGCCGGCCACCTGCATGCATGTCATATGAGCTGGAGTTTTTCATGCCGAAGATGAAGACGAAGAAAAGCGCCTCCAAGCGCTTTACTGCCCGTCCGAACGGTTCGTTCAAGCGTGGCCAGGCCTTCAAGCGTCACATCCTGACCAAGAAGACCACCAAGAACAAGCGTCAACTGCGCGGTACCCAGGACGTCCATGAGACGAACCTGAAGTCGGTGCGCGCGATGATGCCTTACGCATAACCCCTGACGATAACGAAAGGAGAATTACATGCCTCGAGTAAAGCGTGGGGTCACTGCACGGGCCCGTCACAAGAAAGTCATCGACGCTGCCAAGGGTTACCGCGGCCGTCGCAATAATGTCTATCGCATCGCCAAGCAGGCGGTCATGCGTGCTGGCCAGTACGCGTACCGCGATCGCCGCAACAAGAAGCGCGTGTTCCGCGCCCTGTGGATTGCGCGTATCAATGCCGCGACGCGTGAGCATGGCATGACCTACAGCGTGTTCATGAACGGTCTGAAGAAGGCCTCGATTGAACTGGACCGCAAGGTGCTGTCGGACATGGCTATTCACGACAAGCCTGCCTTTGCCGCCATCGTCAACCAGGTGAAAGCCACCGTTGCCTGATGCCGGCTGCGGCAGCGCGTAAGCGCCGCCGGGCAAGCACCGACCGCAAGGTCGACCGCTGACCGCATGGTCCGCTGAAACGGGGCTCCTCACCGAGCCCCGTTTTTATTTGCGGTTCCGGATACCGTTTTGCGTTTGTTATCGAGACGGCATCCGGAAACGCATACCGCACGTAGTGCCAACCCGCGTCGGGCCGGCTTTGTCTTTCGACATTGCACCGCCGACGTCAGAACACTCCACGACCGCCGCCATGTCCCAGGATCTGGACCAAATCGTCGCTGACGCCCAGGCCGCTTTCGCCGCCGCCAATGACAACGCCACGCTGGAAAACGAGAAGGCCCGCTTCCTGGGCAAGACCGGCGCGCTGACCGAGCTGCTCAAGGGCCTCGGCAAGCTCGACCCGGAGACCCGCAAGAGCGAGGGCGCGCGCATCAACCAGGTCAAGCAACAGGTGGAAGCCGCGCTGCAGGCGCGACGCCAGGCGCTGGCCGATGCCCTGATGAACGCGCGCCTGGCCGCCGAAGCCATCGACGTCACGCTGCCGGGCCGCGCGGTTGCCCGCGGCAGCCTGCATCCGGTGATGCGTACCTGGGAGCGCGTCGAGCAGATCTTCGGTTCGATCGGCTTCGACGTGGCCGACGGCCCCGAAATCGAAACCGACTGGATGAACTTCACCGCGCTGAACAACCCGGACAACCATCCGGCGCGTTCGATGCAGGATACGTTCTACGTGGATGGCCGCGACAGCGACGACAAGCTCCTGCTGCTGCGCACGCACACCAGCCCGATGCAGGTGCGCTACGCGAAGATGCACGTGGAGAAGTACGCGGGCAAGGCGATGCCGCCGATCAAGGTGATCTGCCCGGGCCGTACCTATCGCGTCGACAGCGACGCCACCCACTCGCCGATGTTCAACCAGGTCGAAGGCCTGTGGATCGGCGAGGACGTCAGCTTTGCCGACCTGAAGGGCGTGTACACCGATTTCCTGCGCAAGTTCTTCGAGCGCGATGACATCCAGGTGCGCTTCCGTCCGTCGTACTTCCCGTTCACCGAGCCGTCGGCGGAAATCGACATGGCCTTCGGCAATGGGAAATGGCTGGAAATTTCCGGTTCGGGCCAGGTGCACCCGAACGTGCTGCGCAACATGGGCCTCGATCCCGAGCGCTATATCGGTTTCGCGTTCGGCTCCGGCCTCGAGCGCCTGACCATGCTGCGCTATGGCATCAATGACCTGCGCCTCTTCTTCGAGGGCGACGTGCGCTTCCTGCGCCAGTTCGCTTGACGCGGGGCTGATTCAGCCGCCGCAACACTCGTCACCGACTACACAGAATACTTACCGGATCAGAAGCGCCATGCAATTCTCGGAATCCTGGCTTCGCACCTTCGCCAACCCTGAAAAGATCTCCACCGACGCGCTGTCGCACAGCCTGACCATGGCCGGGCTGGAAGTGGAAGAGGTGGGCCCGGTCGCGCCGCCGTTCGACAAAGTGGTGGTCGCGCACGTGCTGTCGACCGAGCGCCATCCCAACGCCGACCGCCTCAACGTGTGCCAGGTCGATGCCGGCACCGGCGAGACCCTGCAGATCGTCTGCGGCGCGCCTAACGTCAAGCCCGGCATCAAGGTGCCGTGCGCACTGGTCGGCGCGGTGCTGCCGCCGGCGGAGGACGGCGGCCAGCCGTTCGAGATCAAGGTCGGCAAGCTGCGTGGCGTGGATAGCTACGGCATGCTGTGCTCGGCGCGCGAACTGAAGCTGTCGGAAGAGCACGGCGGCCTGATGGTGCTGCCGGAAGATGCGCCGGTCGGCCAGAACATCCGCGAGTACCTGGACCTGGATGACCAGGTCTTCGTCATCAAGCTGACGCCGAACAAGGCGGATTGCCTGTCGATCCACGGCGTTGCGCGCGAAGTCTCGGCCCTGACCGGTGCCGCGCTGAACCTGCCCGACATGAAGCCGGTGCCGGTGACGATCCAGGACAAGCTACCGGTCAAGGTGTCGGCGCCCGACCTGTGCGGCCGCTTCTCCGGCCGCATCATCCGCGGCGTCAATGCGCGTGCCGTCACGCCGCTGTGGATGGTGCAGCGCCTGGAGCGCTCGGGCCAGCGCAGCGTGTCCGCGCTGGTCGATATCTCGAACTACGTGATGCTGGAGCTGGGCCGTCCGTCGCACGTGTTCGACCTGCACAAGATCCACGGCGGCCTGGACGTGCGCTGGGGCCGCAAGGGCGAGCAGATCAAGCTGCTGAACGGCAATACCATCGAGGTCGACGAGCAGGTTGGCGTGATTGCCGACGACAAGGAAATCGAAAGCCTGGCCGGCATCATGGGCGGCGACAGCACTGCCGTCACGCTCGACACCACCGACATCTATCTTGAAGCCGCATTCTGGTGGCCGGCCGCGATCCAGGGCCGCAGCCGCCGCTACAACTTCTCGACCGACGCGGGGCACCGTTTCGAGCGCGGCGTGGACTACGCCACCACCGTCGAGCATATCGAGCGCATCACTGCGCTGATCCTCGAGATCTGCGGCGGCCAGGCCGGTCCGGTGGACGACCACGTGGTCAACCTGCCGGTGC
Organism: Cupriavidus phytohabitans; assembly: GCF_017815025.1. NCBI lineage: Bacteria > Pseudomonadati > Pseudomonadota > Betaproteobacteria > Burkholderiales > Burkholderiaceae > Cupriavidus > Cupriavidus phytohabitans. Next base: position 51,580 of record NZ_JAGIQB010000021.1, on the reverse strand, counting down.
GCAAGCCGGTCAGCCTGCGCGTGGCGCGCGCCGAGCGCGTGCTCGGCATCGAGCTGTCGCCGGCTGCCATCGCCGACGTGTTCCAGCGTCTGCAGCTGCCGTTCGCGCGCGCGCAAGGCGCCGAAGGCGAAGTGTTCGAAGTCACGCCGCCGAGCTACCGCTTCGACATCGAGATCGAGGAGGACCTGATCGAGGAAGTCGCGCGCATCTACGGCTTCGAGCGCATCCCGGCGCGCCCGCCGGTCGCCGAAAGCGAAATGCGCCCGACCAACGAAGCACGCCGCTCGACACACGTGGTGCGCCACGCGCTGGCTGCGCGCGACTACCAGGAAGTCATCAACTTCGCCTTCGTCGAAGAGAAGTGGGAACGCGACTTCGCCGCCAACGACAAGCCGATCCGCCTGCTGAACCCGATCGCCAGCCAGCTGGCCGTGATGCGTTCGTCGCTGGTCGGTGGCCTGGTCGACAAGGTGCGCTACAACCTGAACCGCAAGGCCGCGCGCGTGCGCATGTTCGAGGTGGGCCGCGTGTTCCATCGCGACGAGAACGTGAAGGACGGCGGCCTGACGGTGGCCGGCTACCACCAGCCGATGATGGCCGCGGGCATCGCCTACGGCCCGGCGTTTGAGGAGCAATGGGGCATCGCCACGCGCAACGTCGACTTCTTCGACGTCAAGGGCGATGTCGAGGCGCTGTTCCATCCGCGCGTGCCGCGCTTCGAGCCGGTGTCGCACCCGGCGCTGCATCCTGGTCGCGCCGCGCGCGTGCTGGTCGACGGCAAGCCTGTTGGCTTGGTCGGTGAACTGCATCCGCGCTGGCTGCAGGAGTATGAACTGCAGCACGCGCCGGTGCTGTTCGAACTGCAGCTCGACGCGCTGCGCGAGACCGGCCTGCCCACGTACACCGAAATCTCCAAGTTCCCGGCCGCAGTGCGCGACCTTGCCGTGGTGGTGAAGCAATCGGTACGCGTGCAGGACATGCTCGACACCATGCGCGCGGCGCTGGAAAAACAGGGCTACGGCCGCTTCTGCCAGAGCCTGGTGCTGTTCGACGAGTTCCGTCCCAAGGCCGCTTCGGCCGCCATCGGCGCGGACGAGAAAAGCCTTGCGTTCCGGGTGACCTTGCAAGATACTGGGTCGACCCTCCAGGACGAAACCGTCGACAGCGCAGTGCGCTCCATGGTCGACGCGCTGACAGAGGCCTTCCAGGCCCGGCTGCGCGGCTAGACCGACGCCACTAGCGACGGCTTACGATAAACAAGGGCGCCCGGGCCTGGCCCCGGGCGGATCGCCAGACAGACACTAGAGCGATCGACATGATTGATCGAGACGCGAATTCCATGACCGCTGCAGCACTGGGTGACATGAGCGACCGGCAGGCTTCCACCCTTGACGACGCGACGCCGGATACCCGCGCGCCCGAAGTTCCCACGCTGACCAAGGCCGAGCTTGCCGAGATGCTGTTCGACCAGGTCGGCCTGAACAAGCGCGAATCCAAGGACATGGTCGAAGCCTTCTTCGACGTCATCCGCGAAGCGCTGGAGCAGGGCGACAGCGTCAAGCTGTCCGGCTTCGGCAACTTCCAGCTGCGCGACAAGCCGCAGCGGCCCGGCCGAAATCCCAAGACCGGTGAAGTGATTCCGATCACCGCGCGCCGGGTCGTGACGTTCCACGCCAGCCAGAAGCTCAAGGGCCTGGTGGAAGAACGCGCGGACATTGCCGGCTGACGCTTCATCACGTCACGGCTTCCACCCGAAAGGCGGATTGCTTCCGCAGGCCTGCATCGGTATCCTTCTGGGCGCGCAAAACCTGCGCGCCAACCTCATGGCCGGCATGGCCTGACGCTCGTCTACACACTGCATGTCGGACAAATCCAGCGAACGCATCGCGTTGCCGCCGATCCCGGCCAAGCGCTACTTCACCATCGGTGAGGTGAGCGAGCTTTGCGCCGTCAAGCCGCATGTCCTGCGCTACTGGGAGCAGGAGTTCACGCAGCTCAAGCCGGTCAAGCGCCGCGGCAACCGCCGCTACTACCAGCACCATGAAGTGCTGCTGATCCGGCGCATCCGCGAGTTGCTGTACGAGCAGGGCTTCACCATCAACGGCGCGCGCAACCGGCTCGACGAAGGCCGTCATCACGCCGCCGCTGTGTCGGAAGCCGCCGACGAACGACGCGAGGAAAGTCCGGCGGCGCTGTCGATTGATGTGGCCGGCCTGCGCGATGAACTGGTCGAGGTGCAGCACCTGCTCGCGCAGCTGCGCGAGATCGCGAAGCAGGGATAATTTGTGCGACGGAAGCTAGTCATACGCGAAATGCTTCTGATATAATCTCCTTCTTTCGGGGCGTAGCGCAGCCTGGTAGCGTACCTGCATGGGGTGCAGGTGGTCGGAGGTTCAAATCCTCTCGCCCCGACCAGACAAGAAACCCGCTTGGTGAATGCCAAGCGGGTTTTTTCTTTCCCGGAGCCGGCCTCCAGCCGTAACGCTTTGATACAGCCTGCCCGACCGGCTGTTGCTAAGCTCGGTCGTCTCTTGCGCACTGTCTCCCCATGGTCCGAACGCTCCTCACCGCCGTCCTCATCCTCTCCTGCGTGTTTGCTTCACGCGTGTCCCATGCCGGCGCCGAGCTCAAGGAAAAATTCCGCAGCGGCCCCTGCAAGATCGAGCGCGAGGTCAAGCGGGATGGCGAATACAAGGAAGAGCGCAAATGCAAGGGCGGTCCGCGCGGCTATGAGCACAAGGAAAAGTACCGCGACGGTCCGTGCCTGATCGAGCGTAAATGGGACGAGGATGGAGAGTATGAAGAGAAGGTTGAGTGCAAGCGTTCATGAGCGCGACCTTCGCCGCAAGCGTTCCGCATTGCGCCTTCGAGAATGCTCTGGCTGCGGCCATGGCATGATCGGAACATCGCGTACTGTTTAGTCCTGTTTTGTTGTTGCCCGTTGGTCAGAGCGTGCCAGGACCGATGCTGACACCATCCCGCGTCAGATCCAGCAGCGGCAGGTGGCCATAAGCGCGCAGCCGGCGGATATCCTCGCGCGCCGAGGCCGGCAGGCCGGGGCGGCATGACAGCGCGCGGGAACTGATCTGGAAGCTGCCGCAGCGGGGACAGGTGTACAGGTAGCCGCGCGGTGCGGCACGCAGGCGCTCGGCGGCGGCGCCGCAAACGGGGCAGTTGGCGGGTTCGGGTGACATGGGAAGTACAGGGGGAATACTGTATGAATATACAGTATAGCGCTGCTGCGCGGACTGTCGGCGGAAAAAGGCGGTGGATATCAGGATTCTCTGCTGATGGGGGTGCGCAGTGGCGGCGTAGACTGGCGCAGCAGTCCTGACCGGCCCGCCCGCACCCCGCCGCGGCGGGCTGTTTTTTTGCCGCGCCCGCCGCTATCGCGAGAGTCGGTGCAGCAGGGCGTCATGGCCGCTCGCCAGGCCAGCAAGCGCGGCCGCATCGGCCAGTTCGAACTCGCTGAACTGGAAGGCCGGAGCCACGGTACAACCGACCAGCGCAAAGTCGACGCCGTCTGCCAGGTCCACGCGTTCCGCGGCAAACCACCGGCCGGCGGGCACCATCGCCTGGAAGGACGCGCCGGCGTGGCGCAACGGATCGCCGAGACGCTGCGTGACGAGACGGCCGTCGGCGATGCTGTGCACATCTAGCGGCGAGCCGGCGTGGAAGTGCCACAACTCGTCGGAACGGATCCGGTGCCACGCGGAATAGTCGTTGCCGCACAGCATGTAGTAGATTGCGGTGCTGGCTTCGCGTGTACGCTGGTCGGCGCACAAGACGCGTTCTTCGCTGCGGTAGGTTTCGCGGTAGAAGCCGCCTTCCGGGTGCGATTTCAGTTCAAGCGTGCGGATCAGTTCGTTGGCGGCAAGGCTGCGGTCTGGCATGTGGTTGTTTGGCGTGGCCTGGCGCAGGCGGAAGCCATAGCTTAAAGCAGGGCGAAGCGTGCCTGCGCGGGGCCGACCAGCGCGGGGCGGCTGACCGGGTAGCGATGGCGCGTGCCGTGCGCTTCGAACGAGAGGAAATCGGGCGTCCAGCGCAGCGACCGGAGCAGGTCGGGCTCGATGCCGTGGACGATGAGGGCGCCGGCATCAATGCTGACGCCGCCGCAGGGCAGGCGCAGGGATTCGGCACCGTCGCCGAAGTGGAAGCCTCAAGCAGGATGGAATCGGACTGGTACAGGGGCATAAACAGGGGATATGGCAAGGACCATGCGGCAGCGCAGCCAAAGCAGGACGCCTGCCGGATAACTGTATAAATATACAGTATAGTCGCCGCGCGCGGGCGGGTCACGCTCCAGATTCTTGTTTGATGCGCGGCGTGCCCCGCTAATGGCCTCTTTCCGGATTGGTATAACCTTGAAAGCAATACGGGTGCACGCTGCCTGCTGCTTTGCGCAGGTGACAGGATGGCTGGCAGGAGGCCGCTGACAGGGGATGCCGATGGCGCGGTGTGAAAGCAAGGCGTGCTGGTTTGGCCTGGGCGTGGCGCTTGGCGCGGCGCTGGGCAGTGCCTGCGCGGCGTTGCTGTGGGCAAGTCCGGCGCGAGGCAGGCCGGATCCGCGTACGGACGCACCCGTGGTGCCATCCGATGCCAGCGCCGACCGTGCGCTGACGGATGACGCGACCGACGTGGTCGAGTATCGCGGCTTTGTCATCCACGTGTTCTGCCACGCGTTGGGGCCGGGTCGTTTCAAGGCGTTGTGCGATATTTGGGAGTCTGGCGCCGTCGTGCTGGAAGGCGGCGCGCCGCCGGCCACGCATGCCACGCCGGAGGATGCCCGCGCCGCGGCGATTTCGTGGGCGCGGCAGTGGGTGCAACGCAATGGTTGAGTGGGCTATCGAGCCTTGATTATCAATTTTCAGGAGAGTTCATGTTTGTTTGTGGGAACCAGGCTTGCGGCGCCCGCTGGGAGCCGGACGAGGTGCAGATCCGCAACGAAGGGCAGGGGCCGGTATTTCGCTGCCCGCAATGCGGTGCCCGCAACCATGTCGAGGCCCGCACCGCGCGCGACGGCACCACGGTCTATCGGCAGGTAGCCGCGAAGCCGGCAGCGCGCTAGCCCGCTAGCCGTCCCGGCGCCGCAAGCCTGTGCAGCACCCCACGCCTGTGGGGTCAAATTCACATGGCTGCCGACTTAAGCTCGTTCGGGCAAAACCGTTAAACACAAAATGGACTTTGCCGACTTCCCTCAACACTCCGCTTCCAATGCTGAACGCATGGGCTGGGCAAACGCTTCCCCGGAAGTCATCGCCAGGGTATTGAATTCGGCGCTGGCGGCGCAGGACCTGTCCGGGTTTGCCGCGCTGCTGTCGGATATCGCGCGCGACCGCGGCCTCAAGGGGCAGCGCGCCGCGCACCAGTCGATCTACGACATGCCTTATGCCAGCCTGCTGCCTCGGCAGAAGCACCTTTTATCAGATGCGTTCGAGCTGCTGGTGCTGCTCGGGCTGGAGCTGCGCGCCCGCCGGGACGACGACGGGCTCGACTCGCACATCAAAGAAGACAGCGACGACGATGCCGCGCACGCTGCGGGCGCGGACGAGTAAGCACGCCGCCTCTGCGGCGCCTTGCCGGCGCAACGGCTGGCGCGCTAGCCGCGCTCCAGCATCCCGATCTCGCGCACCGCGACCGACAGCATCGACAGCCCCGCCGCACCCGATGCGCGCTGGTCGGCCAGCATGCGCGTAAACCGCTCCAGCGCGCCATGGCGGCTGGCACGCCAGGCATCGATCATCGCCTCCGGCGATTGCAGTTCCCCCTGCTGCGACAGCACGCTGACAGTCAGCGCGCGCTTGAGCCGGCCCAGGTCTTCCAGCGTGGTGGTGCGCGCCAGCAGGTCCCAGTGCGTGTCCGAAGGCAGCGCCTGCGCACGCTCGCGCAGCCAGCTGAAGCTCAGGTGGCTGTCCAGCGCGAAATACACCCCGGCAACCAGATCGAGGCTGCGCTCGCACGCGTTGGCCACTTCGGCGATATCCAGCGCGGCCGCTGAAATCTCGCTGCCGGCAACGCGCAAGGCGAGCGCCTCGTCGACACCGGCATCGGAGAAGGTCCTGGCATGTTCCGCCAGCGCTGCGGCATCGGCCTTTGGCAGCAACTGCGGCAACTGCGGCACCAGCCACTGCGCCGCCTGCGTAAAGTGCGCCAGTTCGGCGCCGGCCTGGCCGCCGCTGCGCAGATAGCGGATAAACCACAGGCAGGCCCGCTCCAGCAGTACCGCCACCTCGCCGAACATGCGCGCCTGCTCGGCATCGGGCACGCGGTTGTCCAGCGCATCGATTTCCTGCCACAGCGCGGTCAGCCCGAACACGTCGCGTGCAATCAGGCAGGCGCGCACGATGTCGGCCGGGCGCGCGTCGGTTTCTTCCATGATCCGATGCACGAAGGTTGCGCCGATGCGGTTGACCAGCATGTTGGTCAGGTGCGTCGACAGGATCTCGCGGCGCAGCGGGTGGCGATGCATGGTTTCGCCGTGACGCTGGCGCAGCGGCACCGGGAAGTAATCGGCCAGCAGGCCGCCGACCAGCGGGTCTTCGGGCACGTCGGAATCCAGCAGCGCGTCGTACAGCCACATCTTGCTGTACGCCAGCAGCACCGCGCGCTCGGGCGACGTGAGACCTTCGCCGGCCAGCTTGCGCTCGGCGATATCTTCGTCGGAAGGCAGGAATTCCAGCGCCCGGTTCAGCCGCCCGGCGCGCTCCAGCCAGCGCACCAGCCGCGCCTCGCCATCGAGCAGCGCCGTGGCGTGGCGCCCGGCCACCGACAGCGCCTGGGTCTGGTAGTAGTTGTCCTGCAGCACCAGCAGGCCGACCTCGTCGGTCATCTCGGCCAGCAGCTTGTTGCGCTGCTTCTCGGTCATCTCGCCATCGGCCATCACCAGGCCAAGCAGGATCTTGATATTGACCTCATGGTCGGAGCAGTCCACGCCGGCCGAGTTGTCGATGGCATCGGTGTTGATGCGGCCGCCCTTGCGCGCGAATTCGATGCGGCCCAGCTGGGTAAAGCCCAGGTTGCCGCCTTCGCCGACCACCTTGCAGCGCAGTTCGTTGCCGTTGACGCGCACCGCGTCGTTGGTGCGGTCTCCGGCCTGCAGGTGCGTTTCCTGGCTCGACTTGACGTAGGTGCCGATGCCGCCGTTGTAAAGCAGGTCGACCGGCGCCATCAAAATGGCGTGGATCAGCTCGGCCGGCGACAGCGCGCTGGCCGTGATGCCGAGCACCGCCTGCACCTGCGGCGTCAGTGCGATGGTCTTGGCCGTGCGCGGGAAGATGCCGCCGCCGGCGGAGATCAGCGTGGCATCGTAGTCGGCCCAGCTCGAGCGCGGCAGATTGAACAGCCGCGTGCGTTCCTCCAGCGTGCGCGCGGGATCCGGGGCGGGGTCGAGGAAGATGTGACGGTGGTCGAAGGCGGCCACCAGCTTGATATGCGGCGACAGCAGCATGCCGTTGCCGAAGACATCGCCCGACATGTCGCCGACGCCGGCCACGGTGAAGTCCGTGGTCTGGATATCGACGCCCATCTCGCGGAAATGCCGCTTGACCGACTCCCACGCGCCGCGCGCGGTGATGCCCATCTTCTTGTGGTCGTAACCGACCGAGCCACCGGAGGCGAAGGCATCGTCGAGCCAGAAGCCATACTCGGCGGAAATCGCGTTGGCGAAGTCAGAGAACGTCGCGGTGCCCTTGTCGGCCGCGACCACGAGGTAGGGATCGTTGTCGTCATGGCGCACCACGTCGGGTGGCGGCACCAGCTGGCCGCCGACAAGGTTGTCGGTCAGGTCCAGCAGCCCGCGCAGGAAGGTCTGATAGCAGGCGATCCCTTCCTGCAGGAACGCATCGCGGTCGGTTGGCGGGGGCGGGCGCTTGACCACGAAGCCGCCCTTGGAACCCACCGGCACGATCACCGTGTTCTTGACCATCTGCGCCTTCATCAGCCCCAGCACCTCGGTGCGGAAGTCTTCGCGGCGGTCGGACCAGCGCAGCCCGCCGCGCGCGACGCGGCCGCCGCGCAGGTGCACGCCCTCGACGCGCGGCGAGTAGACCCATATCTCGAACATCGGCCGCGGCTCGGGCAGCCCGGGCACCAGCGCCGGGTTGAACTTGAACGACACATAGGGACGCGGCTGGCCGTCCTCGCCGCGGTGGAAATAGTTGGTGCGCACCGTGGCCTGGATCACGCCCAGAAAGAGCCGCAGGATGCGGTCCTCGTCGAGGTTGGGCACCTTGTCGAGCGCGGCTTCGATATCGGCCAGCAGCTTGTCGCAGCGTGCCTGGCGCGCGGTGTCGGCGGCCACCTGGCTGACGGTGTCGAAGCGCGCGATGAACAGCGCCACCAGCATCGCCGCGATGCCCGCATTGCCGGTCAGCGCGCGCTCGATATAGGCATCGCTGAAGGTCGAGCCGACCTGGCGCAAATAGCGCGCGTAGGCGCGCAGGATGGTGACGTCGCGTGCGGCCAGCTCGGCGCGCAGCACCAGCCGGTTGAGGTCGTCGTTCTCGATTTCGCCATGCCAGGCGCGCGCAAAGGCGTCTTCGAACAGCGCCTTGACGCGCGCAATATCGAAATCCGCCGCGCCGCCGCTGTCGGCGATCTCCAGCCCGAAGTCATGGACCCACACCGGCGCGGCGCTGTCCGGCTCGATCAGATATGGGCGCTCTTCGTCCACGCGCACGCCCAGGTGTTCGAGCATGGGCAGGCTGTGCGACAGTGCGATCGGCTCGCCGGCACGGTAGACCTTGAAACGGAACGCACCCGGCGCGGCCTCGATCGGCCGGTACAGGTTCATGGCCATGCCGCGCGCGCTGTGGTGGGCGCGCAGCGCGTGCTCCATCAGCTCGATGTCGCGCACGGCGGTCCGGGCGGGGTAGTCTTCGCGGTAGCCCGCGGGGAACGAGGCGCCATAGCGCTGCAGCAGCCGGTTGCCCTGTTCTTCGCCGTGGCTCTCGTGCAGCGCTTCGGCAAGGTCGTCCTGCCAGCGGCGGCTGGCATGGACAATGCGCTGCTCCAGCTCCGCGGTATCGACATGCGGCATCGTGCCTGGCTCGCCGCGCACGGTCAGCTGGATGCGCGCCAGCGGCGATTCCGACAGCAGCGGCGTGAATTCGCAACTGGTGCCGTGGAAGGCCGCGGTCAGCAGCTTCTGGATCTTCTGGCGCAGGTCGGTGTTGTACTTGTCGCGCGGCACGAACACCAGGCACGAGACAAAGCGGTCGAAACGGTCGCGCCGCACGAACAGCCGTGTGCGCTGGTGCTCCTGCAGCCGCAGGATGCCGGTGGTGATGTCGAACAGTTCATCCTCGCTCGCCTGGAACAGCTCGTCGCGCGGGTATTGCTCGAGGATGGTGACCAGCGACTTGTACAGATGGCCCTTGGTGAGGAAGCCGGCGCGCGCCAGGATATTGGCGCACTTGCGCCGCACCAGCGGGATCTCGGCGATCGGCGCCGTGTAGGCGGTCGAGGTGTACAGGCCCACGAAGCGGCGCTCGCCGAACAGCTGGCCCTGCGCATCCAGCAGCTTGACACCGACATAGTCGAGATAGCCCGGCCGGTGCACGCTGGCGCGCGAGTTGGCCTTGGTGACGAAGATCGGCGCGGGCCCCTCGATGATGGCGGTGGCCGCGGCGGGCAGCGGCGTCAGGTCCTGCGCGTCCGGCTCGCGCAGGCTCTCGCGGAGGATACCCGCGCCCGAGCCCGGCACGCCGCGCAGGAAATAGCGCCCTTCCTGTGCCACCAGCTGGTAGTCGCGCTGGCCGAGGAAGGTGAAATGGTCGTCCATCATCCATTCCAGGAAGGCGCGGGCCTCGGTGCTGTCGGGCGAGGCGGCATGAGGCGCCTGCGCCATCGCGGCGATGGTGGCCTGGGTGACGTCGCACATCGCCGGCCAGTCTTCCACCGCGGCGCGCACGTCGCCCAGTACGCGCGCGATGCCGCTGCGCAGCGCGTCCAGCCGGGCGGCCTCGCCGCTGCGGTCGACCTCGAAGTGGATGAAGGATTCCAGGCGCGAATCGTCGCCGGGTTCGCTGGCGCCGCCCAGGGCGATGCGCTCGATTCCGCCGGCGGCGCTACGCCAGACGCGGAACACCGGGTGGATCGCCGAATGCAAAGCCAACCCTTGCCGGTTGATCTCCATGGTCACGGAGTCGACCAGGAAGGGCATGTCGTCGTTGACGATCTCGACCACGGTATGGTCGGAGTGCCAGCCATGCTCTTCCAGGGTGGGGTTGTAGATGCGAATGCGCGCGCTGCCTGGGACGAACTTCTGCGCGGTCTGCCAGTGCGCCATCACGGCGCCATACAGGTCCTCGACCTCGCGGTGCAGCAGGTCGTCGGTGTCGGCCTGGTCGTAATAGTGCCGCAGGAAGGGCTCGGCGACGCCGAATGTCGCCGCCGGCAGCCGCTCCCGCGCAAACGCAAGCAGTTCGTCCAGCAGGTGCGCGACTTTGTCTTCGTTCTCCTGCGGCATGATCCCTCCTCGCGGTATCGATGGACGACGCGGCCAGTGCGGCCCGCGCGGCAATTTCGCCGCCGGTCCGGCATGTGCCGGGGCATGCTCATACTTTAGGAAAAATCAACGCACCCGGCGGGACAAAGTCGCGAAGAAAGCGAGGGATCCGTACAGTGCGGCCGGTCCGCCTGCAAGGGAGGCGGCCACCGGCCTGGGCGCGCGCGTCAGAAGCGCGCGCTGGCGAGGGTAGGACAAGAGGCCGGGCGATGCGCAACCGGGAGCAGTCCCGTGCAGGGGACGACGGACGCCGCCATGCCGGCCTGGGCCGCGGCCCCGCCGGCAGTCGCCGGCTTGTCCTGGCGCGCGGCTTCGCCGCCCACGCGGATCTGGCGCGTGGTGTGGTCGTTCAGCCGGATCTTCATCCGTTCCAGCAGGCTGCCCAGCGCCACGCGTTCCTGCGGGCTGAACGGTGCTACCGACACGCTGTGCAGCGCGCTGAGCGCCTGCGAGGCGCGTTCCAGGCGGCTCGCGGCGGTGTCGGAGATGCGGGGCATGCGGGGCGAATTGGCCTCGGCGTACTCGATCCAGCCGTCGCGGCGCAGTTCATGCAGCAGCAGTTCAGACTGCGGAACATCGATCGGCATGGCGCCCGGCAATGGCGCGCCGCGTACGAAGTCGCCGCGCCTGATCGCGCGCAGCAAAAGCCATTTGGCGTAATTCAGGCCAGAGGCGGAGAGGGTCTGCTCCAGGGCGTCCTGCCAGGCGGTGACGGCGTCGACCAGTGCAAGGACGACCGGCTCGTTGGGTTCGAGAGGTCTGGGCTGCATGAATGGCGTCTCCTGATTTTTAAATTTGCCGCCACTACGATGCTGCGAGTACCCGCCACGCTTGTGCAACGGGTTGATGGGCCGAGCATGGCCGGCCCGGGCGGCACGGTTGCCGGACCTCTCTGGGATCCGTTCAGCCGATAGGGCGAGACACTACCAGAAACTTTTGCCATTTTTGTGACATTGCGGGTATGCCCTGAGACGCTGGCTGAACTTAGTGTTGCGGGCGCCCCATCGATCAGCCGGTGTTATGAAAAATCCGACTGGGATGCATGACTTTAAATCCCAGCCGGAATGGAGGCGGCTGGCTACACTGCCAGCCGGAGACCCCGCAAGCCAGCCTGCCGGCAAGCAAAGGCACGGGGCGAGCGGCACGGGCAAGGGCCTGCGCCGCCAGACCGGAGATCACGATGTACAAGGAACGCATTCGCCTGGCCAGGCTGCATGACAAGGTAGTCTCGGCCGACGAAGCCGCCGCGCTGATCCGCGACGGCATGACCGTGGGCATGAGCGGTTTCACCCGCGCGGGCGACTGCAAGGAAGTCCCGTTCGCACTGGCGCGGCGCGCGGCGACGGAGCCGCTGCGCATCACCCTGATGACGGGCGCCTCGCTCGGCAACGACATCGACCGTGTCCTGTCCGAGGCCGACGTGATCGCGCGCCGCCTGCCGTTCCAGTCCGATGGCACGCTGCGCCGCAAGATCAACGCCGGCGAAGTCATGTTCATCGACCAGCACCTGTCCGAAACCGTCGAGCAGCTGCGTTCCGGCCAGATCGCGCCGGTCGACGTGGCGGTGGTCGAGGCCGTGGCCATCACCGAGCAGGGTGGCATCATCCCCAGCACCTCGGTGGGCAATTCGGCAAGCTTTGCCATGCTGGCGCGCAAGGTGATCGTCGAGATCAACATGAACATGCCGCTGGAGCTGGAAGGGCTGCATGACATCTATTTCCCGGTCCAGCGCCCGTACCGCCAGCCGATCCCGCTGATCGCTCCGGAACAGCGCATCGGCCTGCCGTACATCCCGATCGATCCTGAAAAGATTGCCGCCATCGTCATCACCGCCAAGGACGACAGCCCCTCCAATGCGCTGCCGCCCGACGACGAAACCCGCGGCATCGCCGGCCACCTCAATGACTTCCTGCTGCGCGAAGTGCGCGCCGGCAAGCTGTCGCCATCGCTTCAGCCGCTGCAGGCCGGCATCGGCACGATTGCCAACGCCGTGCTGCACGGGCTGGTCGACTCGCCGTTCCGCGACCTGAAGATGTATTCCGAGGTGCTGCAGGACAGCACCATCGAATTGCTCGATGCGGGCCGGCTATCGTTTGCCTCGGCCTCGTCGGTGACGCTGACGCGCGAGGTCTACCAGCGCTTCCTGTCGAACCTGGACCGCTACCGTTCGCGGCTGCTGCTGCGCCCGCAGGAGATCAGCAACCATCCCGAGATCCTGCGCCGGCTGGGTCTGATCACCATCAACACCGCGCTGGAGTGCGACATCTACGGCAATGTCAATTCCACGCACGTAGGCGGCACCCACATGATGAACGGCATCGGCGGCTCCGGCGACTTTGCGCGCAATGCGCACCTGTCGGTGTTCGTAACCAAGTCGGTGGCCAAGGGGGGCGATGTCTCGAGCATCGTGCCGATGGTGGCGCATGTGGACCACACCGAGCACGACGTCGACATCATCGTCACCGAGCACGGCCTGGCTGACCTGCGCGGCCTGGCGCCGCGCGAGCGCGCCCGCACCATCATCGCCAATTGCGCCGGTCCGCAATACCGCGAGTTGCTGGGCGATTATTTCCGCCGCGCAAGCGCCCACGGCGGCCAGACGCCCCACCTGCTGGAGGAGGCGTTGTCCTGGCATGTCGGCTTCCGCGATCGCGGCACGATGCGGCCCGCACAACCGGCGCAGGCGCTGGCTGCCTGACGGCGACCATCGGCCAAAAAACAAAACAGCCCGCCGAAGCGGGCTGTTTTAACTTGGCTGTTGCAGGCTTACTGCGCCTTGTTGCCCTGGCTGGCAGGCGCCTTGGCGCCATCGGTGTACGGATCGTACTTGCCGGTCTTGGCGCCGTCGGTGTACGGATCGTACTTGCCGGCCTTGGCGCCGTCGGTGTTCGGGTCGACCTTCTTGCCCGAGTTGGTCAGGTCGGTGCGCGTCGACTGCTTGGCGCCATCGGTGTAGGGATCGAACTTGCCCGACTTTGCCGGATTCTGGTTCGGGCTGGCCTGCTTCTTGGTATGGCTGCCGCCGTACAGGTCGCCGCCATCGGTGTAGTTCTTCTGTGCATACACCTGCGTCGCACCCACAGCGGCGAATGCTGCAACGATCAGGGTCGAAACGGTCTTCTTCAGCATCTCTTTATCCTCGCGAATTCGGCATCGCAGCGCCTGCGCGATGCCGGGTTGGGGCCGAGCGTGGACCGGCATGCGGTGCCGGCCGTGTGGCGGATCACCCAGCTAATGTACCGAGTTGGCGCGTGTCCGCAAAGTGAAAGTTTCTTCTAGGGATATTGAAACGCTTGGGCGGGTCTTGCGTCCTGTTCAAGATCAAGATTCAGTTGATGGGAGTGGAAATTTCCCAGCATTAGTGCCGTTATCGGCACGTTTGGTGACGTCCAGACGAAAAAACGGCTGCCATCGGGCAGCCGTTTGCTGAGCTCTTTGTGTAGAGCGCCGGTTATTCCAGCGTGATGTTCTGGTCATGCGCAATCTTCTTGCGCAGGTCGAGTTCGCGCTTGATCTGCGCGGCGTACTGGGCCGAGGTATTGCCGTCAGTGTAGGCGCCGCTTTCAGCCAGCCGGCGCTTCACGTTCGGGTCCTGCAGGGCCTTGACCGCGGCGTCGTGCACGCGCGTGATGATGGCAGCGGGCGTGCCGGCCGGCGCGACCAGGCCGTACCAGGCCATGTTGTTCATGTCCTTCATGCCCGCTTCGGCAAAGGTCGGCACGTCCGGCAGGCCTTCGACGCGCTTGGGTGCCGCCACCGCCAGCGCGCGCAGCTTGCCGGCCTGGATATGCGGCATCGACGACGGCAGGTTGTCGAACTGCGCGTTGACCTGGCCGGCCAGCGTGTCGTTCAGCGCCGGGCCCGATCCGCGGTAGGGGATATGGACCATGTCGGTCTTGGTGATGTCCTTGAACAGCTCGCCATCCAGGTGCGAGATGCTGCCCTTGCCGGCGGAAGCGTAGCTGTACTTGCCGGGGTTGGCCTTCAGCAGCGCGACGAATTCCTTCAGCGTCTTGGCCGGCACCTTGGGGTTCACCGTCAGCACGTTGGGCACGTTGACCAGGTTGGTGATCGGCACGAAGTCCTTGAGCGGGTCGTACGGATTCTTCGGATTGGTGGCCGGGTTGGTCGCCATGGTGCTGACCGTGGCGATGCCGAGCGTGTAGCCGTCCGGCGCGGACTTGGCCAGCGCGTCGGCCCCGATCGCGCCACCGCCGCCGCCGCGGTTTTCGACCACCACCGGCTGGCCCAGCTCGCGGCCCAGGCTGTCGGAGACCGCGCGCGCGACGATATCGGTGGTGCCGCCGGCCGCGAACGGGACGATCAGGCGGATCGGCTTGGTGGGGTAGGACTGCGCCTGGGCAAGGCCGGCACAGGCCAGGCCGATGGCTGCGACGCAGGCGGCTGCGCCTGCTTTGTTGACTGCTTTCAAGGATGCCTCCGTTCTTCTTTCACTGATTGCTTGCCAGGCGGGCTGCGGGCGTTCTCTCGGGCGCAACGCCATCGTGCGCCCCGCGCCGTCAGTCTTCCCCGCCGGCTGACCCGGCCGCTCCGGGGTGCGGCAGCGGCCTGCACATTGCGATGGTTCCGCGATACGGAACCATGTTCCACAACGTGCGCGGAAGCGATTCAACCGGGAAAGGGCGCAGAAGGGTATTGGTGACAACCCGCGTATCAAGAAAACAGCGGAAGTGCCGTGCGGCCGATCACGGTTTGCGCAGGCGCCGGAAAGGAAGGGAAAGGGCAGGCCAAAATGAAAAAAGCCGGAAGCAAGCTTCCGGCTTTTTCCTGAATTCGCTGGTGGGGCGTGAGTGACTCGAACACTCGACCTACGGATTAAGAGTCCGCTGCTCTACCAACTGAGCTAACGCCCCAACGAAGAAAAAGATTGTAGCAAGGTATCGGATACTGCGCAATACCCTTTCGCCATTCTTGCCAAGGCGGGCGGCAGCAGGGCTTGCGCCCGCCGCTACAATTCGGCACGCCCTGATATCCGGTACACACCGCCAGCCCATGCACGCCAGAGTCCTGCGCTATCTCGACGAGGTTGTCCGCCGCGGTTCGATCCGCAAGGCGGCCGAGCACCTGCACGTGGCGCCAACGGCCGTGAACCGGCAGATCCTTGACCTGGAAGCCGAACTGGGGGCGCCGCTGTTCGAGCGCATCAACAAGCGGCTGCGGCTGACGCCCCTGGGCGAGATGGTGCTGGCCCACGTCCGCCAGACGCTGCGCGAGCATGAAGCACTGCGCGAGCGTATCGAAGAATTCAAGGGCGCTCGCCGCGGCGACGTCACCGTGGCGGTCACCGCGGGGCTGGCCGGCTCGCTGATGCCGTCGCTGGTGCATGACTTCCGCCAGCGCTACCCGGGCATCGTGGTGCGCGTCAATGACCTGCCGGTCGCCGGGATCGTCGCGGCGGTCGAGCAGGGCGATGCCGATCTCGGGCTTGGCTACGATCTGCCGGAACTGCCCGCCTTCCGCGCGCTGGCCAGCAGCGACTGGCAGATTGGCGCGGTGGTGCCGCCGGGCCATGCGCTGGCGGCGCATCCGTCCGTGCTGCTGAGCGAATGCGTCGGCTATCCGCTGATCCTGCCCGCGCCGTCGCTGTCGATCCGCGCGCTGCTGGATGCCGCCTTCTCCCGCAATGCCATCGAAGTGTCGCCAGTGGCGGAGTCGACCTCGACCGTGCTGATCCGCCAGCTGGTCATGCTGGGCACCGGCGTGGCGCTGCTGAACCCGCTCGATGTCATGGAGGAGCGCGCGCGACAGGCGCTGGTGTACGTGCCGCTGCGCGACCGCCACCTGCAGGGGCAGACGCTGACGCTGGTGGCGCGTGCCCGCGGCACCCTATCCGCGGCCGCGGAACTGATGGCCGAGCGCATCGGCGATGCGCTGGCCACGTTGTTCGCCCAGGCCCGCTAGTCGGGATGGCGCAGGTGTCCACTTTTTGTGGACATAGGTGCTCGGAATTCGATGCTTAGGCGCGAGCATGCCTTCGCCTTAGACTGGCGGCATCTGTCCCCCAAGAACCGAAGGAATGCCGCCATGACCCTGATTGCCCTGAACGCCGACGTACTCGTCACCATGGACGCGCAGCGCCGCGAGATCCGCGACGGCGCGCTGGTCGCCGAAGGGCCGGCGGTGCAATGGGTCGGTCCGACGGCCGACCTGCCGGCGCAATACCGCCGCATGGTCGACGACGGCAGCGCGCAGGTCCTCGACATGCGCGGCCGCGTGGTGACGCCAGGCCTGGTCAACACGCATCACCACATGTACCAGAGCCTGACGCGCGCCGTGCCCGCCGCGCAGGATGCCGAGCTGTTCTCGTGGCTGACCAACCTGTTCATGCTGTGGTCGCACCTGACGCCGGAAATGATCGCCGTGTCGACCAGGACCGCGATGGCCGAGCTGATGCTGTCCGGCTGCACCACCACCAGCGATCACCTCTACCTGTTCCCCAACGGTTCGCGCCTGGACGATTCGATCGCCGCCGCGCAGGAGATGGGTATGCGCTTCCACGCCGCGCGCGGCTCGATGAGCGTGGGCCAAAGCAAGGGCGGCCTGCCGCCCGACGTCGTGGTCGAAGATGAGGCCGCGATCCTGCGCGACAGCCAGCGGCTGGTCGAGCAGTACCACGACGGCGCGCGCCACGCGATGCTGCGCGTGGTGCTGGCGCCGTGCTCGCCGTTCTCGGTGTCGCGCGATCTCATGCGCGAGTCGGCGGTGATGGCGCGCCATTACGGCGTGTCGTTGCACACCCACCTGGCCGAGAATGACAACGACATCGCGTACTCGCGCGAGAAGTTCGGGCTGACGCCGGCGCAGTATGCCGAAGACCTGGGCTGGGTCGGTCACGACGTCTGGCATGCGCACTGCGTGAAGCTCGATGAAGAGGGCATTGCGCTGTTCGCGCGTACCGGCACCGGCGTGGCGCATTGCCCGTGCTCGAACATGCGGCTCGCCTCGGGCATTGCACCGGTGCGCGCGATGCGCGAAGCCGGCGTGCCGGTCGGCCTGGGTGTCGACGGCAGCGCCTCGAACGATGGCGCGCACATGCTGGGCGAAGCGCGCCAGGCCATGCTGCTGCAGCGCGTCGGCTATGGCCCGGCCGCGATGAGCGCGCGCGAGGCGCTGGAGATCGCCACGCTGGGGGGCGCACGCGTGCTCAACCGCGACGATATCGGCGCGCTCGCGCCGGGCATGTCGGCGGACTTTGTTGCCTTCGATATGTCAGGGGTGGGCTTTGCCGGCGGCGGCCACGACCTGGTCGCTTCGCTGGTGTTCTGCACCCCGGCCAATGTCGCAGCGAGCGTGATCAACGGCCGCGAAGTGGTGCGCGATGGTGTGCTGCTGACAGCGGACCTGCCCAGCGTGCTGACGCGGCATCGCGCATTGGCGCGCACGCTGTTCGAGCGCGCCAGCGTCGGCGCCTGACCTGACTGCAGCGAGGCGACCTGGCGCAGGCATTGCATGCCTGCGCCAGCGTTCGACGAAACACCGGACGGAAAAGCAAAAGGCCGGAAGCATTGCTGCTTCCGGCCTTCTTGTATTCGCTGGTGGGGCGTGAGTGACTCGAACACTCGACCTACGGATTAAGAGTCCGCTGCTCTACCAACTGAGCTAACGCCCCAACGAAGAACGAGATTCTAGCATGATTTTCGGCGCTGTCAACAGTTTGCGCGCAACCCGGCGCAACGCTTTCGCGCATGCCGATGCCGGCAACCGTCAGGTGAACGGAACCGAACGCCACCCTTGCTGGTCTTCGGATTGAGCGCAATCGCACAAGCTGGATCCGCACGATATCGCCGGAGCCATGTTAGGATTCTTCTCCACTTGCATATGGAGGGCTGCACCGATGGATATTAAATTCCAAGAGCAAGAGCGCTACGACATCAACAATGAAGGCTTGCTCTTTCAGGCGATCGTCAATGGCGAGAAAGTGACTTGCGTAGTGACACGCGAGGCACTGTGGGAAGGCTTCAGCGCAGACCAGGTGCTGTCGCTGGAAGAGGCATTCCGTGCCGGCCGCGAAACCATCGAACGCGCCGCCGTGGTGCTGATCGAGCAGGGCGCGCCCCAGCCAATCGTCGTCAAGCGCGCCCACGTGGCGCCGATCTGATGAGGATGGATGCCCCGGCCAGCCGTCGGCATGCCGCGGGCGCCCATCCACCATCAGGCATCACCGCCTAGATCAACGCTCATGGCCGTCCGGCCTTGCGTACCCGGCCCGGCAACGCCGGCGCAGGCACCAACGTCTTCCTTGCTGTTTCAATTTCCGGTTGTTTAACACTGTCCTCAGCGTTTTTTTCTTGCTGACGGCATCTTGTGTGCGACGTATCAGCGCGACGCGTCAGCGTGCCGCCGCAGTGGCGCATGCCCCCGGCCGCGGTGCGCTGCTGGCCGCATCCGCATTGACGGCGTCGTGAGCGGATGCTCCCGGCCGTGACGCGCATTCTTCAAAGATCCTGACGCGGCACTGCGCGCAGATCTCGGGCGAGAGCTTGCCGATGATCGTGTGCAGCGCCTGCCGCTTGGTCGGGAAGATATGGTCCGGCCCCAGCTTGTTGCTGAAGCCGGTCTGCTCCCACGTCTGCAGCACCTGTGTGCGTGGGCGGTGGAAGTAGAGGTCGCCGCCCATGGCGCGGCGCTCGACCAGCTCGTTTTCCCACATCTCCGCGCCTGCCAGGTCGATGAAATTCATGCTCTTGGTCATCGCCAGCAAGTGCGTCTGGCCGGCATTGACCGTGCGCAGCCAGTGCAGGCGGTCGGTCACGTACTGCACGGCGCCGAAGTAGATCGCGCCTTCCATGCGCAGCAGCTTGAGCTGCGGGCACTCCGGCTGCGGACGGTGCAGTTCGTCCAGCGGCGTGAAGCGCCGGTCCGGGTCGTCGGCATCCGGCACCAGGCTGCGCACTGCCGGCCTGGAGGTCCGGTACAGGTAGGCCACCAGTGACAACACGGTGCCGAGCAGCACCGCCATCTCGAGCCGGATCACCAGCGTCGCGGCGAAGGTGCCGATGGCAATCGCGAACTCGGTACGGCTCAGCGTGAAGATGCGCCGCAGCCGTGCGATATCGAGCAGTCCCCACGCCACCAGCAGCAGCATGGCGCCGATCGCCGCCATCGGGATCTGCGCCAGCAGCGGCGCGCTGAGCGCGACCAGCGCTACCAGCCACAGCGCCGAGAACACGCTGGCCAGCGGTGTGCGCGCGCCGGCTTCAAAGTTGGGCATAGAGCGGTTGAGCGAGCCGCACGAGATATAGCCGGAGAAAAAGCCGCCGGCGATATTGGACAGGCCCTGGCCGATGAATTCGCGGTTGGCATCGATATGCTGCCCCGAGCGCAGCGCCACCGCCTTGGCGATCGAGATCGACTGGCCCAGCGCGACGATGGTCAGTGCCGAGGCGATGCCGAGCAGGTCGGGGAGCTTGCGCCAGTCGAGGTCGGGCACATGGAAATGCGGCAGCGCCGACGGGATCGGCCCGACCACGTTCACATGCTGGGTGCCGGTGCCTGCCTGGTTCAGCAGCAGCGCCACGCCATAGCCGGCCAGCAGGCCCAGCAGCATGAACGGCAGCTTGCGCCACAGCCGCTTGCACAGCAGCGTCACCGCCAGCGTCACGGCAGCGACGGCCGCCGCGGACCAGTTGATGGTGTCGGCGTGTCCGGCCAGGTGGCGCAGCACGCCGAAGGCGCTGGTGCCGGTCGGCACTTGCAGGCCGAACACATCCTTCAGCGCATACAGCCCGATCAGGGTCGCGGCACCGCAGGTGAAACCGAGCAGCACCGACGGCGAAATAAAGTTGGCGAGCGAACCGAGCCGCAGCGTGCCGACCGCTAGCTGCATCACGCCGACCACGATGGTCACCGTCAGCGCCAGCCCGATATACGCGGGGCTGCCGGCGAACGCGAGCGGGCTCAGCATCGCGAACATCGCCAGCGAATTGGCATTGGTCGGCCCTGACATCACGTGCCAGCTCGAACCGAACAGCGCCGCGACGATGCAGGGCACCACCGCGCTGTAGATGCCGTACTGCGGCGGCAGTCCGGCCAGCGTGGCGAAGGCAACGCCCTGCGGCAATACCAGCACCGCGCCGAGCAGGCCGGCGACCACGTCGGCGCGCAGCGTGGCGCGGTCGATGCGCTGGCGCCACGGGAACATGCGATGCAGGAAAGTGCCTTGCGTGGATGCTGTCATGGGAGAGCAGGTACTGACTCGTCGGCGGCCTGCACGGGGCCGTATATGGGGGGCTAGCCGCAGTGCAGCGTGGCAACCACGGGCGTGTGGTCCGAAGGCTGCTCCCAGGTGCGCGGCACGCGGTCGATCACGCAGCCGGAGCATTGCTCCACCAGCGCCGGCGACAGCAGGATATGGTCAATGCGCAGCCCGGCATTGCGGCGGAACGCCATCATGCGGTAGTCCCACCAGGAGAAGCTCTTCTCCGGCTGCTCGAACCTGCGGAAGGCATCGGCCAGGCCCAGCTCCACCAGTGCGGCAAAGGCGGCGCGCTCCGGCGGCGACACGAGGTTCTGGCCTACCCACTTGGCCGGGTCGTGCACATCACGGTCCTCGGGCGCGATATTGAAGTCGCCCAGCAGCGCGAGGCGCGGATGGCGCTGCATTTCCTCGCGCAGCCACGCGGTCATCGCTTCCAGCCACTTGAGCTTGTACGTGAACTTCTCCGACTCGGGCGACTGGCCGTTGGGGAAGTAGGCACAGACCAGCCGCAGGTCGCCGTAGGTGGCGGCGATCACGCGCTGCTGCGCGTCCTCGAAGCCGGGGATGTTGCGCACCACGTCGACCGGCCCGGGCATGCTGGCGTCGCGGGCGAGGATGGCAACGCCGTTGTATGTCTTCTGGCCGGTATAGATGCTGTGGAAGCCGGCATTCTCCAGTTCGGCCAGCGGATACTTGTCGTCCGGCAGCTTCAGTTCCTGCAGGCACAGCGCGTCGATCGGCGCGCCGGCCTGGTCCTGCTCGGCCAGCCATTGCAGCACCTGCGGCAGGCGCACCTTCAGGGAATTGACATTCCAGCTGGCGATCCGCAGCGGACCGGTGGTGGGCAGTGCAACCGCGCTCATGCCGCCATCCCGCCGTGGCGCAGCAGCGCATCGATCTGCGGCGCGCGGCCGCGGAAGGCGACGAAGGATTCCATTGCCGGGCGGCTGCCGCCCACCGACAGGATCTCGCGCTGGTAGCGTGCGCCGGTCTCGCTGTCGAGCACGGTGCCCGACAGCTGTGCCGCTTCCTCGAACGCAGCGTAGACGTCGGCCGACAGCACCTCCGCCCACTTGTAGCTGTAGTAGCCCGCCGCGTAGCCGCCGGCAAAGATATGGCTGAAGGTGTTCGGCCAGCGCGACAGCGGATGCTGCGGCACCACGTGCACGCGGTCATTGATCTGGCGCGACAGATCCAGCACCGAGGCGGCGCCGGCCGGGTCGAAGTCCGTGTGCAGGTGCATGTCGAACGACGAGAACACGATCTGGCGCAGCGTCATCATGCCGTTCTGGAAGTTCTTGGCGGCCAGCATGCGGTCGAACAGCGCGCGTGGCAGCGGGGCGCCAGTGTCGACGTGCTGCGTCATGCCGGTCAGCACTTCGTATTCCCAGCAGAAGTTCTCCATGAACTGCGACGGCAGCTCCACCGCATCCCATTCCACGCCGTTGATGCCCGATACGCCCAGCTCGCCCACCTGCGTCAGCATGTGGTGCAGGCCGTGGCCGAACTCATGGAACAGCGTGATCACTTCGTCGTGCGTGAACAGCGCGGGCTTGTTGCCCACCGGCGCGGAGAAGTTGCAGGTCAGGTACGCGACCGGCGTCTGCACGCCGCCGTGCACCAGCACCTTGCGGCCGCGGGCGTCGTCCATCCACGCGCCGCCGCGCTTGCCTTCGCGCGCGTACAGGTCGATGTAGAACTGGGCCAGCAGCGTGCCGTCGGCGGTGGTCACTCGGAAGAAGCGCACGTCCTTGTGCCAGGTCTGCGCCGGCTCGGCCTCGATGCGTACCGAGAACAGTTTCTGCACCACGCCGAACAGGCCTTCCAGTACCTTGGGCTCCGGGAAGTACTGCTTGACCTCGTGCTCGGAGAACGCGTAGCGCTGCTGGCGCAGCTTTTCCGAGGCGTAGGCCACGTCCCACGGCTGCAGGTCGGACAGGCCGAGTTCGGCGGCGGCGAAGGCCTTCAGTTCGGCCCAGTCCTTCTCGGCGAAGGGCCGTGCCTTGACGGCGAGCTCGTCGAGGAACTTCAGCACTTCGGCCGGCGATTCGGCCATCTTCGGCACCAGCGAGACTTCGCCGTAGCACTGGTAGCCGAGCATCTGCGCTTCTTCGCGGCGCAGCGCCAGCTGGTCGCGCATGTTGGCCGTGTTGTCCCACTCGCCCTGGCCCTGGCCGTATTGCGCGCCCAGTTCCGAGGCGCGCGTGACATTGGCCTCGTACAGCGTCTGGCGCAGCGCGCGGTCGTCGGCGTACTGCAGCACCGGGAAGTATGAGGGGAAGTGCAGCGTGAATTTCCAGCCGGCCTTGCCGTCTTTCCCGGCGGCGTGGCGGGCGGCTTCCTTTGCATCGTCGGGCAGGCCGGCCAGGCGTGCCTCGTCCTCGATAACCAGTGCGTAGGTGTTGGTGGCGTCGAGCACGTGGTCGGAGAAGGCCTTGGACAGCTGCGCCTGCTGCTCCTGGATCTCGGCGAAGCGCGGCTTCTGGTCTTCAGGCAGCTCGGCGCCGCCCAGGCGGAAGCCGCGCAGCTCATTGTCGATCAGCTGGTGGCGGGCTGCGCTCATGCCCGCGAATTCGGGGCTGGCGGCCAGCGCCTTGTACTTTTCATACAGCGCCAGGCTCTGGCCGAGCGACGACCAGAACTCGGTCATGCGCGGCAGGTTGTCGGCGTGCGCCTTGCGCAGCTCCGGCGTGTCGGCGACGGCGCTCAGGTGGCTGACCACGCCCCACGCGCGGCCCAGCGGCTCTGTGGCGGCTTCCAGTGCCTGCACGGCGTTGGCCCAGTCGGCTGGCGTGGCAGGGTCCTCGGCACGGGCGACGGCCTGCTGCGCGCGTTCCAGCAGCACGTCCAGCGCCGGGCTGATGTGCTCGGGCCGGATCTCGGCGAAGCGGGGCAGGTCGGAAAAGTCCAGCAGCGGATTGTTGGCCGGGGTGGCTTGTGCGGCTTGGTCCATGGCGTGTTCTCGGTTGGCTGGCCTCAAAGGTCGATGCCCCGCAGATGGGGGCGGGGGGCGGGCATTTCCAGCACCCCTTGTGGCGTACTGTACGTCGGATGTGCGCCGGATGTACGCCGAACGCGCGGGCGCGTCAGCCCGCGGCGCGTTCCGCCGCTTCCAGCGTGTTGACCAGCAGCATGGTGATGGTCATCGGGCCGACGCCGCCCGGCACCGGCGTGACGTAGCCCGCCACCTCGCGCACGCCGGCGAAGTCAACGTCGCCGCACAGCTTGCCGTTGTCGTCGCGGTTCATGCCCACGTCGATCACGACGGCGCCCGGCTTGACCATGTCGGCGGTAATCAGGTTGCGCTTGCCGACCGCGGCGACGATCACGTCGGCCTCGCGGGTGTGGGCGCCGATATCGCGCGTCTTGCTGTTGCAGATGGTGACGGTGGCGCCGGCCTGGAGCAGCAGCATCGCCATCGGCTTGCCGACGATGTTGGAGGCGCCGACCACCACGGCACGCGCGCCGCGCAGCGGGTACTGGATCGACTCCAGCATCTTCATGCAGCCGTAAGGCGTGCACGGGCGGAACAGCGGGGCGCCGGTCATCAGCGCGCCGGCATTGGCAACGTGGAAGCCGTCGACGTCCTTT
This sequence comes from Cupriavidus phytohabitans, assembly GCF_017815025.1. Taxonomy (NCBI): domain Bacteria; kingdom Pseudomonadati; phylum Pseudomonadota; class Betaproteobacteria; order Burkholderiales; family Burkholderiaceae; genus Cupriavidus; species Cupriavidus phytohabitans. The sequence goes on along the minus strand of NZ_JAGIQB010000021.1, from coordinate 27,263 downwards.
TCCGGGGCGATCGCTTCCAGCACCTTGTGGCTGTCGATGTGCTTGGGCAGCGGCAGCTGCACCAGGATGCCGTGGATGCTCGGGTCCTGGTTGAGCGCGTCGATGCGGGCCAGCAATTCCGCCTCGGACAGGTCGGCCGGGTAACGGTCCAGCGAGGAGTGGAAGCCGTTGTCCTGGCAGGCCTTGACCTTGTTGCGCACGTAGACCTGGCTGGCCGGATCCTCGCCGACCAGGATCACGGCCAGGCCGGGGCGGTGACCGCGCTCGGTCAGGCTGGCGGCGCGCTGGGCGGCTTCGGAGCGGATTTGTTTGGCAAGGGCGTTGCCGTCGATCAGTTGGGCAGACATGGAGGAAAAGACCGGTTTGGGCGGGTTTGTGCGAATTTGAACGGATCCGGCAGATTGCTTTGGCCGCGGGTGGCGTGCGCCCGTCATGCGGGCATGCGGATCAAAGGCGAATTATAAAGGGTCGGTGCGGGCTGGCGCGCGCAGCTTGATCGGATGCAAGGCTGGTACGGGTGCAGGGCTGGTAGCATCGGATGTATGCACACCGCGCTCCCGTCCCTGCTGTCAGACCCGCTGCTGGTCGTCGTGTCCCTCACCGGACTGCTGTGGGCGCTGGCACGCCGCCCGTGGCAATTGCTGCGGCGCAATTCGCTGCAGCACGCCTGGCTGGGGGCGATGGTGCTGGTGGCGCTGCTGTGGACGGTACGCGCCACGCTGGTCGGCGGGCTGGTGATCCAGTTGCTGGGCGCCACGCTGATGGTGACGTTGTTCGGGCTGCCACTGGCGCTGCTGTCGCTGTTCGTGGTGGACCTGGTGTCGCTGTTCGGGCTCGAATACCTGGCCGGGCACAGCTGGGCGCTGTTCGACTGGCCCTCGCTGTGGGTGCGCTATACCTGGCTGGCGCTGGTGCCGGCACTGATCTCGGCCGGCCTGCAGGCGCTGCTGCGGCGCTGGCTGCCGCGTCATCCGTTCGTCTTTATCCTGGGGCACGGCTATTTCACCGCGGGAGTGGCGGCGCTGGGCGCCAGCGCGGCGCAGGCGGCGTGGCGGCACGTGATGGCGCCGGGACTGCCGTTCACCGTGGCCGATACGCTGACGGCAACGGTGATCCTGGCGTTTGGCGAGGCGTTCCTGACCGGCATGCTGGTGGCCATCTTTGTGGTCTACCGGCCGCAATGGGTGGTCACCTTCCGGGACGAGGAATACCTGAATAACTAGGCAGAAAGCGGGCGCTTGCGCGCGCCCGGGAGGCGGGCGGCCACATGACAGGGCCAGCGCATGGTGCTGACGGGCCCCGGCGGCGTCAGCTGTTGCGCGACAGCGCCAGGCGCAGCAGGTCTGCCACCGTGTTGACGTTGAGCTTTTCCATGATGTTGGCGCGGTGCGCCTCCACTGTCTTGATGGAAATGCCCAGGTCATCGGCGATCTGCTTGTTCAGGCGGCCAGCCACGATGCGCTCCAGCACCTGCTGCTCGCGCGTGGTCAGCTTGCCCAGCAAATCCTTGGCGGCGCGCTGCTCGCGTGCGGCGGAATGGTCGGTGCGGGCCTTCTGCAGCATGCGCTCGACCAGCGCGCGCAGCTCGGATTCGTCGAACGGCTTCTCGATGAAATCGATGGCACCGCGCTTCATGGTCGATACCGCCATCGGCACGTCGCCGTGGCCGGTGATGAAGACGATCGGGATATTGATATTCTCGGCGATCATCCGCTCCTGCAGTTCCGGGCCGCTCATGCCGGGCATGCGCACGTCGAGGATCAGGCAGGACACCTGGCTGGCGTCATAGGCGGCGAGGAACTGCTCGGCGCTGGTAAAGCTGCGTACCTGGTAGCCATTGCCCTCCAGCAACCAGGTCAGCGAGTCGCGCATGGCTTCATCGTCGTCGACGATGAACACGGTCTCGCCGCGGTGGGGCGTGGGGTTTGGCGTTGCGGTCATGTAGTCTCCTCGGGACAACAATTCATTGCTGCGAAGTGTAACCGCCCCGGGGCCTCTGTGGCGAGACAGGGCCCCCACATGCGCAGGGAGTCTGGCGCCGGCCTGCCGGGGATGTCCGGAACGATTCGGACAGCGGTGGAATGCGGGGTTATTGCTCAGCCATCACGGGATGCAGCGGCAGCATGATCTTGAAGGTGCAGCCAATGCCGTCGACATTGTTCTCCACCCACAGCCGGCCCTGGTGCGACTCGATGATCGAGCGGCAGATATTCAGCCCCATGCCCATGCCGTCGGACTTGGTACTGAAGAAGGGCTCGAACAGGCGCTCCTTGGTGGCTTCGTCGACGCCCGGACCCTGGTCGATGACGTCGATATGGATGTTGTCGCCGATCTCGCCCGGCTCCACGCGCGCATGCAGGCGCACCACGCCGCCGGCGCGCAACGCCGGCAGGCCGGCCATGGCTTCGACCGCGTTCTTGAGCAGGTTCACCAGCACCTGCTCGATCAGTACCGGGTCGACATAGATTGCCACCGGCGGCGCCGGCAGCCGGGTCAGGATGGTGACGCGGCGCCGGGTCGCTTCCAGGTCGGCCAGGCCCACGGCATCGGCGACGATATCGTGCAGCGCCGCTTCGCGCCGCTGCGGCTGGCTGCGTTTCACAAAGCCGCGGATGCGGCTGATGATGGTGCCCGCGCGCACGGCCTGCGCGGAAGTTTTCTCGAGTACCGGGATCAGGTCCTCCGGCGTGCTGCGGCCCGAACGCAGCCGTGCCACCGCGCCCATGCAGTAGTTGTTGATCGCCGCCAGCGGCTGGTTCAGCTCGTGCGCCAGCGACGACGCCATCTCGCCCATGGTGGTCAGGCGGCTGGTGAACTGCAGGCGTTCTTCATGCTGGCGCGCCATTTCCTCGGCGGCCTTGCGCACGGTGATGTCGGTGGCGATCTGCATCTGCGCCAGGTGACCGTCGACCCACTGGATATAGCGGCGGCGCACTTCAAACCATTTCTGCATGTCGGGCACGAACACCTCGCGCGCGTCCGACGCGTAGGGCATCAACTCGGAAGCGGGCAGGCCGGCGTAGGCGTCGACGTAATCGGTGTTGTCGCTCGAGACCTGTTCCTTGTCGAGATCGTCGCCGGCGAGCTTGAGGTGGCCCTCGGCCTCCCAGCCGAACAGCTGGCGGTAATAGCGGTTGGCGAACAGCAGCTCGGCCTTGTCGGTGGCGAGCACCGACACCGCGGCGTCCAGGCTCTCCAGCACCGTGGTGAAGCGGTCATGCGCGGCGGCCAGTTCCTCGCGCGCGCGCTTGGGCTCGGTGATGTCCGTCATCGAGCTCATCCAGCCGGTATGGCGGCCGCGGCTGTCGACCAGCGGCGACACGTACATGCGCGCGTAGAAGCTGCTGCCGTCGCGGCGCATCGTGCGCATCTCGTAGCCGCCGGCGGGCGACTTGCCCTGCAGCGTCAGGTCGATCTGCTTCTGCATCTCCTGCTGGTCGTTCGGCGGCCAGTAGGGGAAGGGCGGCAGGCGGCCGACCAGGTCGTTCTCCTGCCAGCCGGTCATGCGGCAGAAGGCCGGATTGACATAGGTGATGCGGCCGTTCAGGTCGAGCGCGCGCAGGCCGATCAGCATCGAGTTTTCCATCGCGCGCCGGAACGAGGTCTCGGCCAGCAGCGCGCGCTGCGCCTCGGAGCGGCGGCTGGTATGGCGCCACATGCTCCACAGGCTCCACAGCAGGAAGCAGGAAAGGCCCACCACCAGCCACAGCAGCATGTTGTTGGGCAGGTTCGACGGCGGCGGGTAGGCGTCGGCGCGCAGCGACAGCGAGTGGCCGGGCGGGTCCAGCAGCACTTCGTACGACAGCGCGTTGCCGGGCACCGGCCGCAGCGAGGTGCTGGCGCGGGTCTGGTTGTTCTTGTCGATCAGCGAGAAGCGGTAGCGCTCGGTCAGCTCCGGCGGCAGCAGGTGCGTGAGGATGCCGTTGATCGAGTACAGCGCGCCGAGCGTGCCGAGGAACTCGTTGTCGCGCACGATCGGCACCTGCATCAGCATGAAGCTGTCGCCGCGGTCGTTGACCAGCGGGCGCGAGTAGACCACGCGCTGGGTCTCGCGCGCGGCATCGAAGGTGTCCAGCACTTCCGGCTCGAGCGGCTGGTCCTGGTTCTCGCGCAGGCGCACCGCGAATTCGGACGTCGACGGCAGCGACCAGCGGCCGCGCTTGGTGGCGTCGAGCCAGTTGACAAAGACGATCTCCGGGTTCTCGCGCAGGATTTCCTGGGCGGCGGTGCGGTAAGCGCCTTGCTCCAGCTGCGCGGCGGCGATGTCGCGCGCCAGCGAGGCCAGCTGGTCCTGGTTGCTGAGCAGCGACAGGCGCACGCGCTGCTGCGCCCAGGCGGCGTCGCGGTACAGCGCATCACGCTGCTGCTGGCGCTCGGTCTCGTGCAGCGACCACAGGATCACGCCCATCGCCACCGTGAACAGCACGATCGCGACCAGCGGGATGAACATGAACCAGCTGGTGGCGACAAGGTTGCGCCAGCGCAGCCACCACAGGCCGCGCGGGGCCGCCACCGGCGCGCCGTCGTCGGGGCCGAGCGTGTCGATCGGACCAAGCCCGGCGGCCGCGGAAGGGGTGTGGCCGGTATCGCCTCCGGCGGCCTTGGCTGTGCCCGAGGCATCGGGCGAAAGCATGGCTGCACGCAGGCGGGAAAGGAAGCGATCGAGGAACGGCATGGGAGGTATTGACGGCTGACCGTTCAGTGTACCGAGATTATTGCAGTGCGTCGCTTGGGGAAAGCGCCAATGAAATCCCCCTCGGCGCTGTCCGCGTGGGCGCCCTTGCGTCTGGCGCCATGCGGGTCGGGGCATGGCTCTTGATGCGCTGCGGTATTATTTCGCATTGTAAAAAACGATATCGCAATTTGAAAATTTCACTTGTGTTGCCCCATAGGCTTCCATAGAATCGGTTCGACCCAAGAATGCGGGCGGTAGCCATGCGCCTGCCGTGCGGAGGAACCGGAACAGGTACCCCGGCGGCGGCCCGATGCAAGGCGCGGCAGCGCCGAACCCGCAACGGTGCGAGTCAACCCGTAGAGCCCCAGAGCCGGCGCCGGAAGCGCAGGCACGGAAGCACGAATTCACCCAGGAGACAGTCATGTCCGCCGTACCAGAGCAGATTCTCGGCGCATCCAGCGCCAACGACGCCGATCCCCAGGAAACCCATGAATGGCTGGATGCCTTGCAGGGCGTCCTCGCAGCCGAGGGACCGGCGCGCGCCGCGTTCCTGATCGACAAGCAGATCGAGTACGCACGCGTGAACGGCGTGACCCAGCCGTTCCACGCCGAGACGCAGTACATCAACACCATCCCGGTGGAGCAGCAGGCCCGCATCCCCGGCGACCAGGACATCGAGCACCGCATCCGCTCGTACACCCGCTGGAACGCCATGGCGATGGTGCTGCGCGCCAACAAGCACACCAACGTCGGCGGCCATATCTCCTCGTTTGCCTCGGCGGCCACGCTGTATGACGTCGGCTACAACCATTTCTGGCGCGCCCCCTCGGAACAGAGCGGTGGCGACCTGGTCTTCGTGCAGGGCCACTCGGCACCGGGCGTGTACTCGCGCGCCTTCCTGCTGGGCCGCCTGACCCCGGACCAGCTCGACAATTTCCGCCAGGAAGTGGACGGCAAGGGCATCTCGTCATACCCGCACCCGTGGCTGATGCCGGACTTCTGGCAGTTCCCGACCGTGTCGATGGGGCTGGGCCCGATCATGGCCATCTACCAGGCCCGTTTCATGAAGTACCTGGACAGCCGCGGCCTGGCCAAGGCCGGCGATCGCAAGGTGTGGGCCTTCCTGGGCGACGGCGAGACCGACGAGCCGGAATCGCTGGGTGCGATCGGCATGGCTGGCCGCGAGAAGCTCGACAACCTGGTCTTCGTCATCAACTGCAACCTGCAGCGCCTGGATGGCCCGGTGCGCGGCAACGGCAAGATCATCCAGGAACTGGAATCCGAGTTCCGCGGTGCCGGCTGGAACGTGATCAAGGTGGTGTGGGGCAGCAAGTGGGATTCGCTGCTGGCGCGCGACACCAAGGGCCTGCTGATGAAACGCATGATGGACTGCGTGGACGGCGAGTACCAGACCATGAAGGCCAAGGATGGCGCCTACGTCCGCGAGCACTTCTTCAACACGCCTGAGCTGAAGGCGATGGTCGCCGACTGGTCCGACGAGGACATCTGGCGCCTGAACCGCGGCGGCCACGACCCGCACAAGATCTACGCCGCCTACAAGGCCGCGAGCGAGCACAAGGGCCAGCCGACGCTGATCCTGGCCAAGACCATCAAGGGCTATGGCATGGGCGATGCCGGCCAGGCCATGAACGTGGCCCACCAGCAGAAGAAGATGCCGGTGGACGCGATCCGCAAGTTCCGCGACCAGTTCAATATTCCCGTGCCCGACGACAAGCTCGACGAGGTGCCGTACCTGACCTTCGAAGAAGGCTCGAAGGAACTGGAATACATGCGCCAGGCGCGCATGAACCTGGGCGGCTACCTGCCGGCCCGCCGCCAGAAGGCCGAAGCGCTGCAGATCCCGCAGCTGTCCGCGTTCGACGCGCTGCTGAAAGCCACCGGCGAAGGCCGCGAAGTGTCCACCACCATGGCCTTCGTGCGGATCCTGAACACGCTGCTCAAGGACAAGCAGATCGGCAAGCACGTGGTGCCCATCGTGCCGGACGAATCGCGCACCTTCGGCATGGAAGGCCTGTTCCGCCAGGTCGGCATCTGGAACCAGGAAGGCCAGAAGTACGTGCCGGAAGACCATGACCAGCTGATGTTCTACAAGGAATCGCAGACTGGCCAGGTGCTGCAGGAAGGCATCAACGAAGCCGGCGCCATGTGCGACTGGATCGCCGCCGCCACGTCGTACTCGACGCACGGCGTGCAGATGATCCCGTTCTACATCTACTACTCGATGTTCGGCATCCAGCGTATCGGCGACCTGTGCTGGGCCGCTGCCGACATGCGCTCGCGTGGCTTCCTGCTGGGCGGCACCGCCGGCCGCACCACGCTGAACGGCGAAGGCCTGCAGCACGAAGACGGCCACTCGCACGTGTTCCACGCCGCGATCCCGAACTGCATCTCGTACGACCCGACCTACCAGTACGAACTGGCGGTGATCATGCAGGACGGCCTGCGCCGCATGTACGCCGAGCAGGAAGACGTCTACTACTACCTGACGGTGATGAACGAGAACTACGAGCATCCGGAAATGCCGGCTGGCGTAGAGAAGGACATCGTCAAGGGCATGTACCAGTTCCGCAAGGGCGTCGAGAACAGCAACGCGCCGCGCGTGCAGTTGCTGGGCTCGGGTACGATCTTCCGCGAGGTGGTCGCCGCCGCCGAACTGCTGAAGAAGGACTGGGGCGTCGAGTCCGACCTGTGGAGCTGCCCGAGCTTCACCGAGCTGGCCCGCGAAGGCCAGGCTGCCGAGCGCTTCAACCTGCTGCACCCGGCCGAAGCCCAGCGCGAAGCCTTTGTCACGCAGAAGCTGAAGTCAGCCCGCGGCCCGGTGATCGCCTCGACCGACTACGTGCGCGCCTTCGCCGAGCAGATCCGTCCGTTCGTGCCGCGCCGCTACGTGGTGCTGGGCACCGACGGCTTCGGCCGCTCGGATACCCGCGAGAAGCTGCGCCACTTCTTTGAAGTGGACCGCCACTGGGTCACGCTGGCCGCGCTCAAGGCGCTGGCCGACGAGGGCGCCATCAGCCGTGACAAGGTGGCCGAGGCCATCAAGAAGTACAACCTCGACCCGAGCAAGCCCAACCCGATGTCGGTCTGATCCGGCAGCCTGCACCCACCCCCGCAGTACGGCGACGCCGTGCCGCGGGCGCCCCGGCAAACCGCCGGCTGGCGCCTTGCGGCATGGCGGCGTGACAGAAGCGGGCGGCGAAGGTAATCTCGCCGCTTGCGGATGTCGCGCGCGCCGGCCTGCCCAGGAGACACTGTATGAGTCAAGCAATTGAAATCAAGGTGCCGGATATCGGCGACTATGACGCCGTCCCCGTCATCGAAGTGCATGTGAAACCCGGCGACAGCATCAACGCGGAAGACGCGCTGGTGACGCTGGAGTCGGACAAGGCCACCATGGACGTGCCCTCGCCGCAGGCCGGCGTGGTCAAGGACGTCCGCATCAAGGTGGGCGACAACGTGTCCGAAGGCTCGGTGCTGGTGATGCTGGAAGCGGCCAACGAGGCCTCTGCAGCACCGCCTGCCGCGGCCGCAGCGCCGGCTCCGGCGCCGGCTGCTGCAGCACCCGCGCCCGCGCCCGCTCCCGCGCCGGCAGCAGCTCCCGCGGCAGCCCCAGCCGCGAGCGGTGGCGGCACCATCGAAGTCAAGGTGCCTGATATCGGCGACTACGACGCTGTGCCGGTCATCGAAGTCCACGTCAAGCCGGGCGACACCATCAGCGCGGAAGACGCGCTGGTGACGCTGGAGTCCGACAAGGCCACCATGGACGTGCCCTCGCCGCAGGGCGGCGTGGTCAAGGAAGTCAAGGTCAAGGTTGGCGACAACGTGTCCGAGGGTACGCTGCTGCTGATCCTGGAAGGCGCTGGCGCGGCCGCAGCACCGGCTCCGGCTGCCGCGGCGGCTCCGGCACCGGCGGCTGCCAGCGCGCCCGCCCCGGCACCGGTTGCAGCTCCGGCTCCGGCAGCAGCGGCTGCCGTCGCACCGGCCGTCGCTGGCGTAAGCGGCAAGACCGCCCATGCCAGCCCCTCGGTGCGCAAGTTCGCGCGCGAGCTGGGCGTCGACGTGTCGCGCGTGGCCGGCACCGGTCCCAAGGGCCGCATCACCCAGCAGGACGTGCAGAACTACGTCAAGGGCGTAATGACCGGCCAGGCCGCTGCGCCGGCCCAGGCGGCCGCGGCTGGCGGCGGCGGTGGTGGCGAGCTCGGCCTGCTGCCGTGGCCGAAGGTCGATTTCACCCGCTTCGGCGAGGTGGAAAGCAAGGCCCTGTCGCGCATCAAGAAGATTTCCGGCGCCAACCTGCACCGCAACTGGGTCATGATCCCGCACGTCACCAACCATGACGAAGCGGACATCACCGAGCTGGAAGCCTTCCGCGTGCAGCTGAACAAGGAAAACGAGAAGTCCGGCATCAAGGTGACCATGCTGGCCTTCATGATCAAGGCCACGGTCGCGGCGCTGAAGAAGTTCCCGAACTTCAATGCGTCGCTCGACGGTGACAATCTGGTGCTGAAAAAGTACTTCAACATCGGGTTCGCCGCCGACACCCCGAACGGCCTGGTCGTGCCGGTGATCAAGGACGCCGACAAGAAGGGCGTGCTGGAGATCAGCCAGGAAATGAGCGAGCTGGCCAAGCTGGCGCGCGACGGCAAGCTCAAGCCGGACCAGATGCAGGGCGGCTGCTTCTCGATCTCGTCGCTGGGCGGCCTGGGCGGCACGTACTTCACGCCCATCATCAATGCGCCGGAAGTGGCCATCATGGGCGTGTGCAAGTCGTTCCAGAAGCCGGTGTGGGACGGCAAGCAGTTTGCGCCGCGCCTGACGCTGCCGCTGTCGCTGTCGTGGGACCATCGCGTCATCGACGGCGCCGAGGCCGCGCGCTTCAACACGTACTTCGCGCAACTGCTGGCGGACTTCCGCCGTATCCTGCTCTAACTCGGCAGCGCGCACCGGCATTGCCGGTGTGCGCCCAAGCCGGACGATAGGAGCGAGCCATGACTACCTGTGTTGTCGTCAAGAAGGGCGCCGAGGTGGCGATCGCGGCGGACGCGCTGGTCACCTTCGGCGATACGCGGCTGTCGCGCGCGTATGAGCGCAACCAGAAGGTCTTTCCGGTCGGCGACGGCTTTATCGCGCTGGCCGGGACGACCGCGCACTTCCCGGTCATGCGCACGCTGCTGGCTGGCCTGGGTGAGGAGTGCAGGCTGGGCTCGCGCGACGACGTGTTCCGCACCTTCCTGAAGGTGCATGAGAAGCTGAAGACGGACTACTTCGTCAACACCAAGGAAGACGAGGACGATCCCTACGAGTCGTCGCAGATCGTCTGCCTGATCGCCAATCCGGCGGGCATCTTCGGCGTCTACTCGTATCGCGAGGTGTTTTCGTTCGACCGCTTCTGGGGCATCGGCTCGGGCCGCAACTACGCGCTGGGCGCAATGCACGCGGTGTATGACCGGCCGGACCTGGATGCGGGCGAGATCGCGCGCATCGGCGTCGATGCGGGCGTGGAGTTCGACAAGAGTTCATCGGGGCCGATCGAGGTCCATACGGTCCAGCTGCACGAAGCAGACAATGGCGCAGCCCCGGGGGCGGATGCGGCAACCAACAACGACGGCGCGCCCTGAAGCCGAGAGGCGGGCGCGTATTGAGGAGCAAATATGAGTGTGATCGAAGTCAAGGTGCCGGATATCGGCGATTTCGACGCGGTGGAAGTGATCGAGGTACTGGTCAAGGCCGGCGATACGGTCGAACTGGAGCAGTCCCTGATCGTGCTGGAGTCCGACAAGGCGAGCATGGACGTGCCGTCGTCGGCAGCAGGCAAGGTGGTGGAGGTCAAGGTCAAGGTGGGCAACAAGGTCGGCCAGGGCGCGGTGATCTGCACCGTGGAGGCCCAGGCAGCCGCCGCTGCACCGGCGCCCGCTCAAGCTCCGGCTCCGGCTCCGGCCCCTGCGCCGGCCGCCGCGGCACCGGCCGCGGCAACGCATGGCGGCGGTGCCGACATCCAGTGCGACATGCTGGTGCTGGGCGCTGGCCCTGGCGGCTACTCGGCCGCCTTCCGTGCTGCCGACCTGGGCATGAACACGGTGCTGGTGGAACGCTACAGCACGCTTGGCGGCGTCTGCCTGAACGTGGGCTGCATCCCCTCCAAGGCGCTGCTGCACAACGCCGCCGTGATCGACGAAGCCAAGGCGCTGGCCGCCCACGGCATCCTGTTCGGCGAAGCCAAGATCGACCTCGACGGCCTGCGCCACTACAAGAACCAGGTAGTCGGCAAGCTGACCGGCGGCCTGGCCGGCATGGCCAAGGCGCGCAAGGTGCAGGTGGTGCGCGGCATCGGCAACTTCCTCGATCCGCACCACATGGAAGTCGAGCTGACCGAGGGCGAGGGCAAGCGCAGCACTGGCAAGAAGACCGTGATCCGCTTCGAGAAGGCCATCATTGCCGCCGGCAGCCAGCCGGTGAAGCTGCCGTTCATTCCGGAAGACCCGCGCATCGTCGACTCGACCGGCGCGCTCGAACTGCCGGAAGTGCCCAACAAGATGCTGGTCATCGGCGGTGGCATCATCGGTCTGGAAATGGCCACGGTGTACAGCACGCTGGGCGCCGAGATCGATGTCGTCGAAATGCTGCCGGGCCTGATGGGCGGTGCCGACCGCGATCTGGTCAAGGTCTGGGAAAAGAAGAACAAGGACCGCTTCGGCAAGGTCATGCTGAATACCAAGACCGTCGGGGTGGAAGCCAAGCCGGATGGCATCTACGTCAAGTTCGAGGGCGAGCAGGCGCCGTCCGAGGCGCAGCGCTACGACCTGGTGCTGGTGTCGGTGGGCCGCGCGCCCAACGGCAAGCGCATCGCCGCCGAGAAGGCGGGCGTGGCCGTGACCGACCGCGGCTTTATCAACGTCGACAAGCAGATGCGCACCAACGTGCCGCATATCTTCGCGATCGGCGACGTCGTGGGCCAGCCGATGCTGGCGCACAAGGCGGTGCATGAAGCCCACGTGGCCGCGGAAGCCGCGCATGGCGAGAAGGCATTCTTCGATGCCAAGCAGATCCCGTCGGTGGCCTTTACCGATCCGGAAGTGGCCTGGGCCGGCCTGACCGAAGACGAGTGCAAGGCGCAGGGCATCAAGTACAGCAAGGGTGTGTTCCCGTGGGCCGCTTCGGGCCGCGCCATTGCCAACGGCCGCGACGAGGGCTTTACCAAGCTGATCTTCGACGAGGAAACGCATCGCGTGATCGGCGGCGGTATCGTCGGTATGCATGCCGGCGACCTGATCAGCGAAGTGTGCCTGGCGATCGAGATGGGCGCGGATGCGGTGGATATCGGCAAGACCATCCACCCGCACCCGACGCTGGGCGAATCGATCGGCATGGCGGCGGAGATCTACGAAGGCACGTGTACCGACGTGCCGCCGCCGCGCAAGCGCTGAGCGTTCCCGACGGAAACGCAGAACCCGCCTTCGGGCGGGTTCTTTTTTGCCCTGTTAATGCAATTAACCGCCAGAAGTCAAACCCACCAACGGATGGAGCCAGCGGGGCGGGGCCTTATACAAGCGGGAAGGAAGAACGAAACGGGCAAAAAAAAGCCCGGCCTCTGCAGGCCAGGCTTTAACGATACCTTTGGACAAGGAGACCGCGGTACCGAGGAGACATCGGCAGACTAGGCAGTGCCGCTATCCTCGGTCGGGACACCACCATCATCGTTGGCAAAACGCACCGGCAAGATGCCGAATCGATGCGCTTTGCCAACGGACCGGCCGGAGCCGGTCCATCGTCAAGGCAAACAGCTATCAGGCAACCGTAGCCTTCTTCGCCGTGGCCGTACGGGCCGTGGCGCTGGCTTGCTGGGCAGCCTTGGTGGCGGCGGAAGCAGCGGCCTGGAAGTTGGTTTCAGCGATTTCCACGGCTTGCTTGGTCGCCTTCTGCACCGACTCGTAGGCGTTGTTGGCAGCCGAGATCGCCGACTTCACGATGGCCACGGTCGATTCCGAACCGGCCGGGGCGTTCTTGGCGAAGTTCTCGACCAGCGCCTGCACGTTCTTCGAGCCTTCGGCCAGTTGGGCCTCGGCCACCTTGGTGAACTCGCTCTGGGTTTCCGAAGCGATTTCGTACAGGTGACGGGTGTAAGCCAGGGTCTTCTCGGCGACCGGCTGCACGGCTGCGGCCTGCAGGGCCAGCAGTTCCTGTGCGTCCTTGGCCGACAGGGCCTTCTTGGCATTTTCCACGTTTTCGGCCAACGTGGTCTTCACGACCTGCAGGTTCAGTTCGACAAGCTTTTCGACGCCTTCAAATGCCTTGGTAGTCAGGCCGAACAGCGTTTCCAGGTTTGCTTTTTGCGCTGCTGCGACTTGTTCCGGGGTCAGGATCATTGCTGGTCTCCAGTGGTGAACTTCAAGGTCAAGCAAAAATAAGCCGCCTAGATGTCAAGGCCGTGACGGTGTGTCCCGCTTCGGCCAGCCCAGGCGTAGGTGGGTGGTTGTGTGCCGCGCCCGATGGTTTGATGCGCCGCAACAATTCCAATTCTAGGGAAGCCAGGTTTAATGTCAAGCGCATTTTGTGCGTTGCACAAAAATATTGGGCCGCTGTGCTGGTATTTGTGCCGCAGCAGCCATTTTGGCTAGGCGGCGAGGTGCGGTGAGCGGTGCTACCATCGCGGATTCCCTCGCTGTACGGCTGGCCGCCGCCTGCGAAACCGACAAGACGTGAACAGAACCGCACAGGCCGATCCATGCTTGCCTTCTACGCCGACCATTTCGTGTTGCCGCTGCCGCCGGGACACCGTTTCCCGATGCGCAAGTACAGCATGCTGCGCGACACGGTTGCAACCCAGATTCCCGGTTTGCGCCTGGCCGAGGCGCCGCGCGCCGGCGACGATGCGCTGCTGCTGGCGCATACGCCGGAATACGTCCAGGCCGCTTCCGCTGGCACGCTGGATGCTGCCCGCCAGCGCGAAATCGGCTTCCCGTGGTCCGAAGCCATGGTCGAGCGCTCGCGGCGCTCCGCCGGCGCCACCATTGAAGCGTGCCGGGCAGCCTTGCGCGAAGGCATTGCCGTGAACCTCGCCGGCGGCACGCACCACGCGTATGCCGACAAGGGTGGCGGCTTCTGCGTGTTCAACGACGCGGCCATCGCGGCGCGCGTGCTGCAGCGCGACGGCGACGTGCGCCGCGTGGCGGTGGTCGATCTCGACGTGCACCAGGGCAACGGCACGGCGTCGATCCTGCAAGGCGATCCCTCTGCGTTCACGCTGTCGCTGCACGGCGAGAAGAACTATCCGTTCCGCAAGGAAGCCAGCGACCTCGACGTCGGGCTGCCGGACGGCTGCGACGACGACGCCTATGCGCATTCGTTGCAGGTGGCGCTGGATACGCTGTTCAGCCGCTTCGCGCCCGACCTGCTGATCTACCTGGCCGGCGCCGATCCGCACGAGGGCGACCGGCTCGGGCGGCTCAAACTGACCTTCGCTGGCTTGGCACGGCGTGACCGGCTGGTATTCGACGCCGCCATGGCGCGTGGCCTCCCGGTAGCGGTGGCGATGGCCGGCGGCTACGGTAACCAGATCGAAGACACGGTCGCGGTCCATGCGCAGACCGTGCGCCTGGCCGCGCAATACCATGCCCGCCACGGCGTGCTGGCGGCGGCGTCATGAGCGCCGCCGCAGAACCCGGCCGCACGGCCGATGCCGCCGCCCGCCGGACGGCATGGGTGGCGGCGATGCCGTGGCTGTTCGTGCTGATCTGGAGCACCGGCTTCATCGTCGCCAAGTACGGCATGCCGTACGCGGAACCGATGACATTCCTGTTTCTGCGCTTTGTCGGCGTGCTGGTGCTGATGGTGCCGTTCGTGCTGCTGGCCGGCGTGCCGTTGCCGCGCGCGGCGGGCACGGCGCATGCCGACTGGCGCATGGTCGGCCATCTTGCCGTGGCGGGCTTGCTGCTGCAGGCCGGCTACCTCGGCGGCGTGTGGGCGGCGATCAGGCTCGGCATGCCGGCCGGCGTGTCGGCGCTGATCGCAGGCATGCAGCCGATCCTGACCGCGCTGATCGCCGCACGGCTGGGCGAGCGCATCAGCGGGCACCAGTGGCTGGGCTTGCTGCTGGGCATCGCCGGCGTGGCGCTGGTGGTGGCCAACAAGCTCGGCACCAGCGCGCTGACGCCGGCAGGCCTGGCGCTGGCGGTCGGCGCGCTGATCAGCATTGCCGTCGGCACCGTCTACCAGAAGCACTTCTGCCCGGTGTTCGACCTGCGCATGGGATCCGTGATCCAGTTCGGCGCCGCCGCGCTGGCCTGCCTGCCGTTCATGTTCCTGTTCGAGACCCGCGAAGTGCAGTGGACCGCCGCCATGATCGGCGCGCTGGCGTGGTCGGTGGTGGCGTTGTCGATCGGCGCCATCTCGCTGCTGTTCCTGCTGATCCGCCAAGGTGCGGCGACCAGGGTGTCTAGCCTCATGTATCTGACGCCACCGACCACCGCCGTGATGGCCTGGCTGCTCTTCGGCGAACGCTTCCCGCCGCTCGCCGCCGCCGGCATGGTGCTTGCTGCGTTAGGCGTGGCACTGGTCATCCGCAGGTAGCGCTGGTGCGTTCGTGTTGCGGTTGCGAACGCGTCAACAGTTGCCCTGGCGCACTCCGATTCCACTTTCCGTTCCTGCCCAGTTCCTTCCTCGCCCCATGAAACCACAAGCCGAGCCGCGCAGTGCCTATCCGTACTTCCAGCCGATCACGACGCGTTGGATGGATAACGATGTCTATGGCCACGTTAACAACGTTGTCTACTACAGTTATTTTGACACCGTGGTGAATACCTACCTGATCCGGCAGGGGGCGCTCGATCTCGAGTCGGGCAAGACCATCGGGCTGGTGATCGAGACGCAGTGCAATTACTTCTCGTCGCTCAGCTTCCCGGAGACCGTGGTCGCAGGCTTGCGCGTCGCCAGGCTCGGCACGTCGAGCGTGCGCTATGAGGTCGGCCTGTTCAGCGGCGACAACGAGGTTGCCGCCGCGCAGGGGCATTTCATCCACGTCTATGTCGATCGCGCCACGCGCCGGCCGGTACCGCTGCCGGCGCCGCTGCGCGAGGCGCTGCTGCCGCTGGCGGTCGCAGGCGCGCAAGGGTGAGGGCGGGGCGATGGAGACGAACAAGATGTCCCTCGAGATGCAACCGGGTTCGCAGGACGCCGTGGCGTGTGTGGATCGCGCGATCCTGACGCGGCGTTCGGTGCGGGCCTTTCTCGATACGCCCGTGCCGCGCGAGACCGTGGAAGAGATCCTGGCCGTCGCCAGCCGCGCCCCCTCCGGCACCAATACGCAGCCTTGGCGGGTCTATGTCCTGTCGGGCGAGGCCAAGGCAAAGCTGTGCGCCGATGTCCTTGCCGCTTACGACGACCCTGAGCGCGATGCCAAGTACCTGGAGGAATACCCGTACTATCCCCGCGAATGGGCCAACCCGTACCTGGCGAGGCGGCGCAAGGTGGGCTGGGACCTGTATGGCCTGCTTGAGATCAGCCGCGAGGACAAGGCGCGCATGCATGAGCAGCACGCGCGCAATTTCCGTTTCTTCGATGCGCCGGTGGGCATGATCTTCACCATCGATCGCATCATGGAGCAGGGCAGCTGGCTCGACTACGGCATGTTCCTGCAAAGCATCATGGTTGCCGCGCGGGGGCGCGGGCTGGATACCTGCCCGCAGGCGGCGTTCACGCAGTTCCACAAGATCATTGGCAGCCATTTGCTGCTGCCACCCGAAGAAATGGTGGTGTGCGGCATGTCGCTGGGGTTTGCGGATCCGGACGCGCCGGAAAACCGCCTGGCCACCGAACGGGAGCCGGTAAGCGGGTTTGCGCGTTTCCTCTCATAGAGAGGTTTGTATCAATGTGTAACGATTGCTGCCGATATAGAGAGCGAAATGCCGTACTGGCCGCAATTGTTACTGGGGTGAGCAAGGCGGAGCGAATGCAGTTCGTTTGCGAACGTGACCTGAGGTCAACTTTTTCCACCATGTGGAAATGTTTGCAAATCGAACTTTAAGGAGCGTCTGTAAGTCTTTAATCTTGCTAACAATTTCTTAATTTCCTACACTAGCGCCATTCCTGATGCGCTGAACGAATCATGTTTCGGTCTGATTCCATTTTTTCCAGATTCTTCGGCTCCACGCCCTTGTCCGCCGTTGCCGCCGCGGTGCTGGTGTCGGTGTCGATGGTTGCAGCTCCCGTCGCTGAGGCTGCCAGCAAGTCTGCAAGTACGCAAAAAGCGTCTAAAAAGCAGGCAACTACCGCTAAAGTCACCAAAAAATCCGCTTCCAAGACTGTGTCCGCGAAGTCGCGCAGCAGCAGGGTCGCCAGGAGTGAAGCCGGTTCCGGCCGCAAGGTGATCGTGCTGAAAAACGGCAAGCGCCAGGTCGTGGCCGCGCATCGCGCCGCGCCGGTGCGCGCCGTGTTCACGCCGGCCAAGCCGTCGCTGGGCGAGGCGATGGGGCTGCGCGATACCGAAGACGCACTGGCGCTGCGCTCCAGCGTGGCGCTGGTGATGGACCAGGGCTCCAACGAGGTGCTGTTCCAGAAGAACGCCTCGGCCGTGCTGCCGATCGCCTCGATCACCAAGCTGATGACCGCGCTGGTGGTGATGGACGCGCGCCTGCCGATGGACGAGGTGCTGACCATCACCGAGGACGATCGCGACACCGAGAAGCACAGCAGCTCGCGCCTGCGCTTCGGTACGCAGCTGACCCGCCAGGAACTGCTGCTGCTGGCGCTGATGTCGTCCGAGAACCGCGCCGCCTCGGCGCTGGGCCGCCACTATCCGGGCGGGCTGCCGGCTTTCGTGCAGGCGATGAACCGCAAGGCGCGCGAGCTGGGCATGAACGACAGCCATTTCGTCGACTCGAGTGGCCTGTCGAGCAGCAATGTGTCGAGCGCGATGGACCTGGTGCGCATGGTCAATGCCGCGTACCGCAACCCGACCATCCGCGAGTTCTCGACCCAGACCGAGCATGAAGTCAACGTGATGGGCCGCACGCAGCACTATGTCAGCACCAACCGCCTGGTGCGCGGCGGCAACTGGGAGATCGGCCTGCAGAAGACTGGCTTTATCTCCGAGGCAGGCCAGTGCCTGGTGATGCAGGCGCGCGTGCAGGGCCGCAACGTGGTGATGGTGTTCCTGGATTCGGCGGGCAAGCTGTCGCGTTTTGCCGATGCCAACCGGGTCAAGGACTGGCTCGAGCATTCGCCGTCGCAGCCGCACGGCTTTCCCTCTTCCCCTAACCTGACGCAGCGCCCGGGCGGCGCGCACGCGATCCTGGCTTCGCAGCAGGCTCGCGGCATCTGATCGCTGACCTGCAATGAAAACGCGCCGGAGCCCGGCGCGTTTTTTTTGCCAGCGCGACAGCGCTCAGAGCAGCTTGCCGGGGTTCATGATCCCGGCCGGATCGAACACCGCCTTGATCTCCCGCATCAGCCGCAACTCCAGCGGATCCTTGACCGCCAGGAAGGCATGGCGCTTGAGCTGGCCGATGCCGTGCTCGGCGCTGATGCTGCCGCCGTAGCGCATCACTTCATCCAGCACCGCGTCAGTGACCGCATCGCCATGGGTCGCTGCCCAGTCCCTGGGGGCGCCGGCCGGGCGCGACAGGTTGTAGTGCAGGTTGCCATCGCCGAAGTGGCCGAAGACAAAAGGCCGGATCGCCGGGTCGAGCGCGCGCAGGCGGCTTTCCATTGACGTTATGAACGCCGGGATCTGCTCGATCGGCAGCGACACGTCGTGCTTCAGGTGCGGGCCATCGGCGCGCTGTGCTTCGGAGATTTCCTCGCGCAGTTTCCACATCGCCTGCAACTGCGCCAGCGATGCCGAGACCGCCGCGTCCAGGCACAGTTCGCGCTCCAGCGCTTCGCCGATCACGCGCTCCAGCAGCGCGTTGAGTGCATCCTCATCCGTGGTGTCCGCCAGTTCCACCAGCACATAGGCCGGGTAGCGCTGCGCGAACGGTTCCTGCACGCCTTCCGCGTGCACCAGCACCAGGTCCAGGCAATCGCCGGTAAAGAACTCGAACGCCTGCAGGCGCGCGCCGCATTGCGCGAACAGCAGTTCATACAGCTCCAGCGATTGCGCCGGCGAGGCAACCGCCGCCAGCACCACGCTGCGCGTATCGGTGCGCGGGAACAGCCGCAACGCCGCCGCCGTGATCACGCCCAGCGTGCCTTCCGAGCCGATCAGCAACTGCTTCAGGTCATAGCCGGTGTTGTCCTTGCGCAGCGTGCGCAAGCCGTTGAACACCTCGCCGTTGGGCAGCACGGCTTCCACGCCAAGTACCAGTTCGCGCGTCATGCCGTAGCGCACCACGTTGACGCCGCCGGCATTGGTCGCAAGGTTGCCGCCGATCTGGCACGAATCCTCGGCCGCCAGCGAAAGGGGCAGCAGCCGGTTGGCTTCCTGTGCGGCACGGCGCAGGTTGCCGAGGATGCAGCCGGCTTCGGCCACCATGGTATTGGCGATGGTGTCGAGCGAACGTACCGCGTTCATGCGGTCCAGGCTCAGCACCACGTTGGCGGCCTGCGCGTCGGGCGTGGCGCCGCCGCACAGGCCGGTATTGCCGCCGCGCGGCACCACTGGTGCCGCTGCCTGCTGGCACAGCGCCAGTGTGCGCGAGACTTGTTCCACATTGCGCGGACGCACAACTGCCTGTGCCTGCCCGCGATAGATGCCGCGCCAGTCCGACAGCCACGGTGCGATGTCGTCCGGGTTGGTCAGGACAGTGTCGGCACCGAGCGCTTCGGTGAGGCGTTGGGCGAGTTGAGCGGTTTGCATGTTGTTCCGTGTTTCCGTGGTGTCAGGACTGTGCGAGGGACGGGCTGGCGGCACGCGCGCGCAGCGTCAGGCCAAGACGCCGCGCCGCGTTCTGCAGGTGGGTGACCGCTGCGCTCCGGGCCGCTTCGGCGTCGCCGCGGCGGATCGCGTCGACGATGGCTTCATGCTCGCCATGCACGCCTTCGGCCAGCCCAGGCTGGCGCAGCGTGTTGGCGCGCGCGGTGGCGACCGCCTGGTGCAGCTGCAGGTTCAGGTACTGCAGCAACTGGCGGTAGTACGGGTTATGCGTCGCCGCGGCGATGCCGATATGGAAGGCCGCGTCGATATCGGCTGCCGGCTGCCCGTCGTAGAGGTGGGCATGCAGCCGCTGCAGCAGCCCTGCCAGCGCGGCGATGTCGTCATCGGTGCGGCGCACCGCCGCCAGTGCGGCCGCGGCGCCCTCCAGGTCGATGCGCAGGTCATACAGGTCCGCCAGGCCGGCGGCGTCGATATCCGGCTCGCGCGGCAGCTGGAATCCCGCCGCGCCGGTGCGCGAGCGCACGGTGCAGCCGACACCCTGGCGCGTCTCGACAAAGCCCTGCGAACGCAGATGCTCGGTGACTTCGCGTATCACCGCGGCGCTGACGCCGTACTGCTCCGAGAGCTGCTTGCCGGTCGGCAGCCGGGTCCCGACCGGGTACGCGCCGCTTTCGATATCGGCGCGCACCTGGCGGGTGACCTGTTCGGTGAGGGTGACGGCACGGGTTCGCATGGTGGGCGATTATAAGGTTTGCTGGTTATCTGAAAACTAAGGGTAAACGTTAGTGTTGAGCCTGATCCTGATATGTCCGGCGCCGGATGCAAAACGCGCGGGGCGCCATCGCTGGCGGCCCGCGCGTCGTGGTGCTGGCGGAACGAAGCTGCGCTCAGGCAGCGGCTTCTGATACGTAGCCCATGCCGCGCGAGATCTGCAGCGCGGTTTCCTTCAGGTTCTGCAGCCAGCTGTCCTGGAGCCGGTCGGCCGGGGCAGACAGTGACAGGCCCGCCACCAGCCGGCGCGAGTCGTCGTAAATGCCGGCGGCAATGCAGCGCACGCCCAGTTCCAGCTCTTCGTTGTCGCGGGCATAGCCGTTGGTGCGGACCCAGTTCAGCTCGCGCTCCAGCTTGGTCAGGTCGGTGATCGAGGTCCGGGTATGTCCGGCCAGCCCGGTGCGGGTGGCGTAGTTGCGAACGCGCGCCGACTCGTCGGCGGCCAGGAACAGCTTGCCGACCGAGGTCAGGTGCAGCGGCGCACGGCCGCCGATGGCGCGCACCACCTGCATGCCGGAGCGCTCGCTATAGGCGCGCTCGATATAAACGATCTCGTCGCCCTGTCGCACCGACAGGTTGACCGTCTGCCCGGTGACGCGGTGCAGCGCGCGCATCGGCGCCAGCGCGGCGTCGCGCACCGACAGGCGCGCCTTGACCAGGTTGCCCAGTTCCAGCAGGCGCATGCCAAGACGGTAGCTGCCCGGATCGGAGCGATCGACGAAACGGCAGGCCACCATGTCGTTAAGGATGCGGTGGGCGGTCGAGGGGTGCAGGCCTGTGGCCAGCGACAGCTCTTTCAGGCTGACCGGGTCGGCGTGCTGGGCGAGGGCGTCCAGCAGCGTCATCATGCGCTCGATGACCTGGATGGACGTCTTGCCCGGTGACTTGTCTGCTTCGGACATAGCTAGGAGAGAGAAATGTTGCTTTGCGGCATTTTTATGTGTTTGCCTGATTCTATCTCGCATCGTGAAAATTTCAATAGGTGAAATGACATTACCGTAAGAATCCTGGGGTGATGTCATCCGGCAAAGTGATCTGATTTGCACCGGATTCAATGCGGCGATGAACCGTTTGTGCGCCACGCGCGGTCCAAGGCGCGCATAATTGCGGGGTTTTTGGGGTCTGGAGAAGCCAACAATGCGAGTCGGTCTGTTCGCCACCTGCCTGGTGGACCTGATGCGTCCGGAGATCGGATTTTCGGTGCTCAAGCTGCTGGAAGCCGCCGGCTACGAGGTCATGGTGCCCGAGGCGCAGACCTGCTGCGGCCAGCCGGCGTACAACTCGGGCGAGCGCGCCGTCTCGCGGGATCTCGCCGAGAAATTCCTGCGCGAGTTCGAGATGTTCGACTACATCGTGGTCCCGTCGGGAAGCTGCGGCGGCATGATCAGCCACCACTACGGCGACCTGCTGCGCGACGATCCGGAATTGAACGGCCGCTATGCGCGCCTGCGGGAACGGGTGTACGAGCTGACCGATTTCCTGGTCAACGTGGCGCGCGTCGAGACGCTGCCGTCCAGCTTTGCCGGGCACATTACCTACCATGACTCCTGTTCCGGCTTGCGCGAGCTGGGTATCAAGCAGCAGCCGCGCGAGCTGCTGTCGCGCCTGCCCGGCGTGCAGCTGACCGAGATGAAGGACTGCGAAGCCTGCTGCGGCTTCGGCGGCACCTTCTCGGTCAAGTACGGCAATATCTCGACGGCCATCGTCGACGAGAAGTGCGCCAACATCAAGGCCAGCGGCGCTGGCGCGGTGGTGCTGGGCGACCTCGGCTGCATCCTCAATATCGAAGGCCGGCTGCGCCGCACCGGCGACAGCCAGACCCGCGTGCTGCATATCGCCCAGGTGCTGGCCGGCGACGCCTGACCACGAGAGACGCCACGATGCAAGTCCACAGCATGGAATTCAAGGCGCGCGCCGGCCAGAAGCTGGCCGACCAGCGCCTGCAGCAGAACCTGAAGAAGCTCTCGACCAAGTTCGTCACGGCACGCGCCGATGCCATCCGCGACATCGACTTCGACGCGACGCGCGAGGCGCTGAAGGAACGCCGCAACCGCGCGCTCGAAGACCTCGACGTCTGGCTGGCGACGTTCGAGCAGAACGCTACCAGGCGCGGCGCCACGGTGCTGTTCGCCGAGACCACCGCCGACGCCGCGCGCCTGGTCGCCGAGATCGCGCAGAAGCACGGCGTGAAGAAGGTCATCAAGAGCAAGTCGATGGTGACCGAGGAAATGCGCCTGAACCAGGTGCTGGGCGAGATGGGCGTGCAGAGTATCGAGACCGACCTCGGCGAGTACATCCTGCAGATCAACGACTCGGAGCCGCCGTCGCACATCATTGCGCCGGTGGTGCACAAGGACAAGGACGAGATCGCCGACCTGTTCGCCAGAGTCCACCACAAGCCGCGCCTGACCGACATCCCGGAGATGACCCGCGAGGCGCGCGAAGTGCTGCGCCCCGAATTCCTGAGCGCCGACATGGGCGTGACCGGCGGCAACTTCATCATTGCCGAGACCGGCTCGGTGGCGGTGGTCACCAACGAAGGCAACGAAGGCATGTGCACGGTGATGCCGCGCGTGCACGTGGCCGTGACCGGCATCGAGAAGGTGTTGCCGACGCTGGAAGACCTGGCCACGGTCATGCGCCTGCTGCCGCGTTCGGCCACTGGCCAGGCGATCTCCAACTATTTCTCGCTGCTGACCGGCCCGCGCGCCGAAGGCGAACGCGACGGCCCCGATCATATGTACTTCGTACTGGTCGACGGCGGCCGCTCGGGGCTGATCGGCGGCGACTTCCAGGAGATGCTGCGCTGCATCCGCTGCGGCGCGTGCATGAACCATTGCCCGGTCTACCAGAAGATCGGCGGCCATGCCTATGGCTGGGTCTATCCGGGGCCGATGGGCAGCGTGCTGACGCCCAGCTACGTAGGCCTGGCGAATGCGGTGGACCTGCCGCAGGCGGCGACCCTGTGCGGCGAGTGCAACCGGGTCTGCCCGGCTTCTATCCCGCTGTCGGATCTGCTGCGCAAGCTGCGCGAGAAGCAGATGGAACGCGGTCTGCGGCCGTGGCAGGAGCGGTTTGCGCTGAAGGCCTGGGGCTACGTGGCGAAGCGGCCCGACCTGTATGCCTTTGCCACGCGCATCGGTGCCTGGCTGCTGGGCCGCATGGGCGGCGGCAACCGGCTGATCACCAGCCTGCCGATGGCCGGCAAGGGCTGGACCGAAACCCGCGACATGCCGGCCCCGTCGGGCCGCACGTTCCGCGAACTCTACAAGGAAAGGAGGGCGCGTTCATGAGCGCAGCCAACACGGAAACGCTGGCGCGCATGCGCGCCGCACTGGACCAGCACGTTACCGGGTCGATGCCCGCGCAGGAACTCGTGCGCGCATGGCGCGATGCCGGCAGCGGGCTGACGCTGCCTCCTGTCTATGGGCAGGCGATGGAAGAACTGCTACGCAGGCTGGAGATGTCGGCAGTGTTTGCGCAGGACAGCTGCTCGTTCTCGAGCAGCGCGGTGACGGACCAGCTGGCGCGCTGGCTGGACAAGGCGGCAACGGCCTGAGGCCGCAACGCTTCGCCGGGGCCCTTCAGCGGCCCCTTCCGCGCAACGCTTCATCATCCCTTCAGCGTCTCCACGAATTCCAGCGACAGCCGCGACAGCGGCTCCGCCTGCACAACGCCCCCGCCACACAGGCCCGCTCGACCTGAACCTGCATGCCGGGCCGGATCGCCAGCGTTGCCGAACATCTCGTGCCAGCAGGCTCGATCCCCTTAAAGACCGCCTTGACTTCGCCAAGCGACCGCCTCGCTTGCGCGCAGGTTCATTCTCGTGGGATTAACCTGATGTTAAGGGTGGCGGACATATAAGCATATGACAGTCAATGGCGCCATACCTAAACTGGACTCCATCGATACACCACACACACTGACCTGGAGGGCGGCGACCATATGGCTGATATTCATCTTACCTACCTCAACGGCCGGGACATTGCGCGGCTGGAAATGACCGACGCCGAAATCATCGAGGCGGTGGAGCAGGCACTGGTCGCGCAGGGCAACGGCCAGACCGTGATCGAGCCGCGCGTGCACCTGATGCCGGATCCCGCCTTCAACGGCCACTTCAACGTGCTGCGCGGCTACGTGGCGCCGCTGGGGCTGGCCGGCGTCAAGGTCGTTGGCGATTTCGTCGACAACTACAAGCTTGGCCTGCCTTCGGAGATGGCCATGCTGAACCTGTTCGATCCGCGCACCGGCATGCCGGTAGCGGTGATCGATGCCACCTTCATCACCGATGCCCGCACCGGCGCGCTGACCGCGCTCGGCGCCAAGCACCTGGCACGCCGCGACAGCAAGGTGCTGGGCCACATCGGCGCGCGCGGCACCTCGTACTGGAACGTGCGCCTGCTCGACAGCCTCTATGACTTCGACGAGATCCGCGTGCATTCGCGCCGGCCGGAAAGCCGCAATGCCTTTGCCGCGCGGCTGGAGCGCGATCTCGGCAAGAAGATCGTCGTGACCGAGGACTGGGAGTCGTGCGTGCGTGGCGCCGACATCGTGGTCGAGGCCTCGCGCCTGGAACGCCCGACGCCAATGCTCAAGACCGAATGGATCAAGCCCGGCGCGTTTGTGGTGCCCTACGGCACCATGAGCGCGGTCGAGTTGTCGCTGACCGACATCATGACGAGGATGGTGGTGGACGACTGGGGGCAGTGCAAGGGCGGCATGTTCGGCTCGCTGCGCGCGCATGTCGAAGCGGGCAAGCTGTCGGAACAGACGCTATACGGCGAACTGGGCGAGATCGCCGCCGGACGCAAGCCGGGCCGCCAGAGCGACGACGAGACCAACCTGTTCTGGCACCGCGGCCTGTCGCTGAGCGATATCGCGCTGGGACACGCCATCCTGAAGAAGGCCGGGCAGCGCGGGCTGGGCCAGAAGCTGGTGTACGCATGATCGCCAATGCCCGCATGTACGCGGTAACGCCGCAGGCCGAAGGGGCATGGCGCGCACTGCTGGCGCGCGTTTCCGAGCGTGCGGGCGTGGCGTTGCCGTATGTCGGGCATCCGGCGCCAGAGCCGATTAACGCGCTGTGGGCGAGGCAGGACTGCGGCTGCGTGTTCATGTGCGGCTATCCGTACGCGAGCGCGCCGGTAACGCCGCAGTTGCTGGCCGCGCCGGTTCCGTCGCGGTCGCGTTACGACGGACGGCCAGTGTACTTCACGGAGTTCATCATGCGCGCCGATGCGCCGGCGCAGTCGCTGGCGCAGACTTTCGGCGGGCGGCTGGCATGCATGTTGCCTGAGTCGAACTCGGGCTATAACGCGCCGCGCCATTACCTGATGCGGCTGGCACCGGCGGGTACGCGGGCGCTGTACCGGCCCGCTGCGATGGTGACGCCAACGCCGAGCGAGGTCATCGGTGCCGTGCTTGCAGGCGATGCTGAAGTGGGGGTGATCGACAGCTATGTGATGGACCTGCTGCGCCGCTATGCCCCTGGGCTTGTTGCGCAACTGAAGACGCTGGCGCTGACGCCGCCCGCACCGATCCCGGTGCTGGTCGCATCGGCGGGAGCCGATCCGCAGCAGTGTGCGCGCGTGCGCGCGGCATTGCTGGGCATGCATGAGGATGCCGCGGGCGCCGCGCTGCTGGCCATGCTGGGGCTGGCGCGCTTCGCCGCGGTGCAACCCGCCGACTACGCCTGCCTGCCCGCGATGGCGAACGAAGCGGATCTGGCGAGCTTTGCGCTGACCGATCCCGCGGCCGGAGAGCGGGGCACGGGATAGGCAACGCGTCGGACCGCACACGGCCATTGGCGAGAACAAGACTGCCGGCGCGGTGGAGGAGCCATAGCCTGATTACTGCCAAATTGGGGAAACCGTCATGAAATTCGCTGTAAATGCTGCTTTGAATCCTTTCATGAATCCTGACATCCGGCGCCTTGCCACGCAGTGCCTGTTCGCTTGCGCGGCAGCCTGCGCGACATGGTTCGGCGCAGCGGCGGCGCATGCCCAGCCGCCGGCGTATCCCGCCAAGCCGGTGCGCATTGTGGTGCCATTCGCCCCCGGTGGCCCGGCCGACGTGCTGGCGCGCGCCGTCGGGGAAGGCGTTGCCAAGGCCACCGGCCAAAGCGTGCTGGTCGAGAACAAGGCCGGCGCCGCCGGCACCATTGGTGTCGACATGGTGGCCAAGGCCGCGCCCGATGGCTACACCCTCGCGCTGGTGCCGGTCGGCAATATCGCGGTGAATCCCACGCTGATGCCGAACCTGCCTTACAAGCAGTCCGACCTGGCGCCGGTGGCGATGCTCGCCACCGCTGAAAACGTGCTGGTGGTCAACGCGGCCACGCCTGTCAGGTCACTGGCGGATCTGCTCAAGCTTGCCGCGCAGAAGCCCGGCGAACTGAGCTTCGCCTCGCCCGGCGCCGGCAGCCAGGCGCACCTGGCCGGCGAACTGCTGCAGCTCGATGCCAACGTCAAGCTGAACCACGTACCGTACAAGGGCGTGAGCCCCGCCATGACCGATGTGGTCGGCGGGCAGGTGACGATGATGTTCGCCCAGCTGTCGGCGGCACTGCCTTACATCAAGGCCGGCAAGCTGCGTGCCTTGGGCGTGGCCAGCGCCCAGCGCTCGACGGTGCTGCCCGATGTGCCGACGATCGCGGAGCAGGGCTTCCCGAAGTTCGAGGCGGTGTCGTGGTATGCGTTGATGGCACCGGCGGGTACGCCGCCTGAGGTCGTGCGCAAGCTCAGCCAGCACGTCGACGCGGTGCTGGCCGATGCGGTGCTGAAGGAAAAGCTGGCGACGCTGGGGATGGAGGCGGCGGGCGGTACGCCGCAGCAGCTGGCTGCGGCCATCCAGAAGGAGAGTACGCGGTGGGCGGGAGTGATCAAGCAGCGCCGTATCACGATCGACTAGCCCGAACTTTGACTTCCCAAATAGCCGGAACCCGCATCGGCGCTGGGTTTCGGCTATTTTTGAGACTATTATGTAGCC
>NZ_JAGIQB010000200.1:0-1108 GCF_017815025.1 Cupriavidus phytohabitans | reverse complement strand
TTACTCACCAGTCCGTAAATAAGGCGACAAACGATGGAACCTGGTGACGACCGTTTAGTCTCATTCAACATGAAACGAGATGGCCGTACACTGGACCGCGCGACACAAGAGGAATTCCGCCGGCTTGCCCTGCGCCGGGTTCGCGAAGGCGAGAAACCTTCGGTGGTGGTGAAGTCGCTGGACATGAACCGGACGTCAATCTACCGTTGGCTCAAGGAGGCCTCGGGCCGGGGCAACGGCGAGCGGGCGCTGGCCTCGCGTCCAGCGACAGGGCGACCACGCAAGCTCACGCCAGCGCAACAGGCGCAGGTCTTTCGGTGGATCAACGGGCGGGATCCTCGGCAGTACGGTCTGGACTTCGGGCTGTGGACACGCCAGATTTTGGCCACGCTCATCGATCAGAAATTTGGTGTAAAGATGGGTGTCACAGCGGTGGGCAGGCTGCTGGCGGGACTGGGATTGAGCCCGCAAAAGCCATTGCAACGTGCCTACCAACGAGATCCGCAGGCCGTTGAGCGCTGGCAGCGTGAAACATATCCGGGCATTGCTGCTGCGGCCAAGCAAAGCGATGCGGACATCTACTTCTGGGACGAATCTGGATTTCGGGCCGACGCGGTGCATGGCAAGACCTGGGCGGTCAAAGGCAGCACACCGGTGATTGAGCGCCCCGGGCAGCGCCAGTCGATTTCCGCCGCCTCCGCAGTGAACGCCAAAGGCGCCTTCTGGTTTGCGACCTACAAAGGGGCCTTGACCGCGGAGCTGTTCATCGATTTGCTCAAGAAGATGATGAAAGGCCGCAACCGACCAGTGCATCTGATCGTTGACGGACTTCCAGCGCACAAGAAGGCCAATGTGCGCGAATACATCGAATCGACCAAAGGAAAACTCACGATGCATGTGCTGCCGGGTTACGCCCCTGACCTGAACCCGGACGAATTCGTATGGAGTCATCTCAAGCGAACTGGCGTGGCGCGCAATCCGTTGCGCGCGGGCGAGAAACTGGAAATCCGCGTTGAGCAACAACTGCGAGGATTGCAGAAAAAACGCAGCCTGATTCGATCATTCTTCGAGGCACCTTCTGTCGCCTATATTTCGGACTGCTGAGTAA
>NZ_JAGIQB010000199.1:0-1128 GCF_017815025.1 Cupriavidus phytohabitans | reverse complement strand
GTGGCGCCGGCCGAGCTGGGCGCACTGGTCGTGCGCGAGGCGCTGGCCCGCGCGCAGGTGTCCGGCGACGACGTCGGCCACGTGGTGTTCGGCAACGTGATCCAGACCGAGCCGCGCGACATGTACCTGGGCCGCGTCGCCGCGGTCAACGGCGGCGTCTCGATCAACGCGCCCGCGTTGACCGTGAACCGCCTGTGCGGCTCCGGCCTGCAGGCCATCGTCAGCGCCGCGCAGACCATCCTGCTGGGCGATACCGACGTTGCCATCGGCGGCGGTGCCGAAAGCATGAGCCGCGCCCCGTACCTGGCGCCGGCGGCGCGCTGGGGCGCCCGCATGGGCGATGCCGGCCTGGTCGACATGATGCTGGGCGCGCTGCATGACCCGTTCCACCGTATCCACATGGGCGTGACCGCCGAGAACGTCGCCAGGGAATACGACATCTCGCGCGCGCAGCAGGACGAGGCCGCGCTGGAATCGCACCGCCGCGCGTCCGCCGCGATCAAGGCCGGCTATTTCAAGGACCAGATCGTCCCGGTGGTGAGCAAGGGCCGCAAGGGCGATGTGACGTTCGACACCGACGAGCACGTGCGCCATGACGCCACCATCGACGACATGACCAAGCTCAAGCCGGTCTTCGCCAAGGAAAACGGCACCGTCACCGCTGGCAATGCCTCGGGCCTGAACGACGCCGCCGCCGCGGTGGTGATGATGGAGCGTGCCGAGGCCGAGCGCCGCGGCCTGAAGCCGCTGGCGCGCCTGGTGTCGTACGGCCATGCCGGCGTCGACCCCAAGACCATGGGCATCGGCCCGGTGCCGGCGACCAGGATCGCGCTGGAACGCGCCGGCCTGCAGGTGTCGGACCTGGACGTGATCGAGGCCAACGAAGCCTTCGCCGCGCAGGCCTGCGCCGTGACCAAGGCACTCGGCCTGGATCCGGCCAAGGTCAACCCGAACGGCTCGGGCATCTCGCTGGGCCACCCGATCGGCGCCACCGGCGCGCTGATCACGGTGAAGGCGCTGTACGAACTGCAACGCGTGCAGGGCCGCTACGCGCTGGTGACGATGTGCATCGGCGGCGGGCAGGGCATTGCCGCCATCTTTGAGCGGATCTGAGGTTGGCCTTGCGCC
>NZ_JAGIQB010000198.1:0-1208 GCF_017815025.1 Cupriavidus phytohabitans | reverse complement strand
ACCTCAACTGTTCCAACCGCCCGGTGCGGACCCGCATGCCGGGTGGCGTGGGAGGGGTGCGGCCGATAGGTCGCCCCCTGTCCCGATTAACGTCTGTGTGCGGGTGTATGGTGCCGTATACGATGTCATCACGGACACGCCAGTGCCGTAGGGGCTCTGCTAATGGAGAACCAGACAGTCCCGTCGGTATTTTCGGCGCGGAATCGTTAGGCAGTTGCATTTCCGCGTCAGCTGAACTCATACGACACCAGCCCATTTTCGCTAAACTAGAACGCCTTACCGACCCCAAATATTTACACCGACAGGAATTAAGAAGATATGCCAAAATTTCTAGCCATATTGGGATGCCTTACCTCCCTGATGCTGATGCTTGGATCCACCGTCGCGCAGGCTGCAACATGGTCTGCAACTTCGCCTTCAACTTCATCCTGCTATGAGCCTACTCTTTTCGCGCGTTGGAGCTACGAGGGGTATACCTTAAACAATGACGTATGGGGGCCTTGCAGCGTTCCTCCAGTCGCAGTTGGTCCGCAGTCCTTCTGGGCTAATTCAAGTTTCGACTGGGGTGTCACGTCAGACCAGCCGGACACGAACGGCATCAAGTCCTATCCGCACGTCGAATACTTTGTCAACAAGCCTGTCAGTTCGCTGAGGAAGCTCACTGCCACTATCTCAGCTACCACGCCTGCTGCTGGTGCATGGGAATCTACGTTGGATATCTGGGCCGACGCAAAACAGCACGAGATCATGGTCTGGCTGAACTACACGGGCACCTCGAATGGATGCGGTAATGTCAAGCCGATCGCGTACAACTGGACTTCTGAAGGTTGCGCGATTCCGCTCTACAGTAACGTTCCGCTGTCCGGTAGCACCTGGAATGTCTATGTCGGTAGCAACGGCAAGAACGCCGTCTATTCTTTCTTACGTACAGCGAAGACCAACCACACTACGATCGACGTGCTGGAGATCATGAATTACTTAAAGTCGCTGAACTATTTTGATGACGTGGTTGTCGGCGAGATCCAGTACGGTTTTGAAATTACATCATCGGTCGGTGGGCTGAGCTTTGTGTCTAAGAACTTCGCCGTCACCGCTGAGTAATTCTATTGAGACTTGTATAAATCATGACAGCCGATTCGAGTCTGACGCGTTATCTGATCAAGGCGTTGATCGGGAGTCGATCGCATGGCTGGGAAGATGGACGAAGC
>NZ_JAGIQB010000197.1:0-1222 GCF_017815025.1 Cupriavidus phytohabitans | reverse complement strand
CACGGCAGGGTTCATGACTGGGGTGAAGTCGTAACAAGGTAGCCGTATCGGAAGGTGCGGCTGGATCACCTCCTTTCCAGAGGCTTGTGTCTCAAGCCTAGCGTTCACACTTATCGGTTTGTTTGCTGTTACAGCCAAGGGTCTGTAGCTCAGGTGGTTAGAGCACCGTCTTGATAAGGCGGGGGTCGTAGGTTCAAGTCCTACCAGACCCACCAAGTTATCCGAGGGGGGATTAGCTCAGCTGGGAGAGCACCTGCTTTGCAAGCAGGGGGTCGTCGGTTCGATCCCGTCATCCTCCACCACGATCTCTGACGAGTGAGTTCGGATACCTGGAATTGGTGGTCAAATGCAAGCGCTTAAGGTTTGAGCGTTTGCATTTGGCATTGCCAAGCGATCGAATGATCGGCTGTTCTTTAACAATATGGGATGTAGTAAAGGTGTCGCGCGAGCGTTGATGAGACGCTGTAGTACCAACGCGATACCGGGTTGTGATTGTATCAACCAAAATGTATTTAAGTGATCGAAAGATGACTTGGAATACGGCACAAATGCGAGAACTCAACCTGTAGTGAGCGTGTCGATGAGACACACTTGTTATAGGGTCAAGCGAACAAGTGCATGTGGTGGATGCCTTGGCGATCACAGGCGATGAAGGACGCGGTAGCCTGCGAAAAGCTTCGGGGAGCTGGCAAACAAGCTTTGATCCGGAGATGTCCGAATGGGGAAACCCGGCCCGTATGGGTCATCCCTGACTGAATCCATAGGTCAGGGAAGCGAACGCGGCGAACTGAAACATCTAAGTAGCTGCAGGAACAGAAATCAACCGAGATTCCCAAAGTAGTGGCGAACGAAATGGGAAGAGCCTTGCACTCTTTAGCAGGACTGTTAGCAAAACGGGATGGAAAGCCCGGCCATAGCAGGTGATAGCCCTGTATGCGAAAACAGACTTGTGGAACTAGGTGTGCGACAAGTAGGGCGGGACACGTGAAATCCTGTCTGAAGATGGGGGGACCATCCTCCAAGGCTAAATACTCGTGATCGACCGATAGTGAACCAGTACCGTGAGGGAAAGGCGAAAAGAACCCCGGGAGGGGAGTGAAATAGATCCTGAAACCGCATGCATACAAACAGTCGGAGCCTCGTAAGGGGTGACGGCGTACCTTTTGTATAATGGGTCAGCGACTTACATTCAGTGGCAAGCTTAACCGATTAGGGAAGGCGT
>NZ_JAGIQB010000196.1:0-1232 GCF_017815025.1 Cupriavidus phytohabitans | reverse complement strand
CAACGCCTGTTCTCGCGCTGGAAGCAAGCGCGACCGCAGGCAAGTGCGGTACGCGCTCCGTGGCCACCGATACGGACGCCATAAACGACCGAAAGCACACCGCGCTTGTCAACTTCATCCGTCGTGTAGATAATCCTGCGCACTTCGGGCGGATAGACGAAGAATGGGATGACCTGTTCCCATTGCCGGCGCCACAAATCGGGCACCGTCGGGAATTTCCGGCCCCAATCGCTGCCGGCAAACGCCTCCAGCGCGCCGGCGGCGGCATCGGCCGTGGCGGCCTGGTAAATCGGCTTGAGCGCAGCCGGGAAGACGGCCTCAATCGCTTCGGGGAAGCCGCGCAGGCCGTCGACTACCGCGACCAGGATGTCGTCCAGGCCGCGGTTCTTCAGCTCATTGAAGACCTTGAGCCAGAACTTGGCGCCCTCGGTTTGCTCGATCCACAGCCCGAGCACTTCCTTGCACCCGTCAGCGCGGATGCCTAGCGCCAGGTAGACGGCCTTGTTCCTGACGGTGCCTTCGTCGCGGATCTTCAGGCGCAGCGCGTCGAAATAGACGATTGGGTACATCGTCTCCAGCGGGCGCTGCTGCCATTGCTCGACCTCGCTCAGTACCTCGTCGGTGATGGTGGAGATCAGGTCGGGCGAGACCTGCAGGCCATACAGTTCTTGCAGGTGGCCCTGGATCTCGCGCACGCTCATGCCGCGCGCATACATGCTGATCACGTGGTCGTCGAAGCCGGGCAGCCGGCGCTGGTACTTGGCCACCAGTTGCGGTTCGAAGGTGGCCTGCCGGTCGCGTGGAATGTCCAGTTCCAGTTCGCCGTGGGGCGTGAGGACGGTCTTTGGGCTGGTGCCGTTGCGGGGGTTGCCGCTCCTGCCTTGCTTGGCCTCAGCAGCCAGATGGTGGGTCAGTTCGGCGGCCAGCATGCGCTCGGCCGACCGCTTCTTGAGCAGGCCAGCCAGGCCTGATTCGCCGAGAATCGACTCGGCGTCCTTGTTCTCGACCTGGGCCAGCAATTGGTCAATCAGCTCATCGGAAACAAGCTTGGGTGCCTTCGGATTCTTGGTCTTCTTGGTGGACATCGTTACGGTCATGGTCAGTTTTGCTTACAAGCATCTCACGACCTCTGGCACACGGAAAATCTGACACGCTCCAACCGCGCGCCGCGATCTTGTTCAGCTACCGTTCCCTGGCGGTAGTCCGAGGAACGTCGCTGCCTCTTGCATGGC
>NZ_JAGIQB010000195.1:0-1238 GCF_017815025.1 Cupriavidus phytohabitans | reverse complement strand
CGAGCGCTTGTGGGGGCTGGGCAGAAACGGCCGCTGCCTATCGCTTTCTGTCCCAAGATCGGCTGGAATGGCACGACATCCTGACACCGCACTGGCAGTGCGCGGCCGAGCGGATGCAGGCTTGCGAGGTGGTGCTGTGCATTCAGGACACGACGGAGCTGGACTTCGATGGCAAGGCAACCGCTGGCCTGGGACCGTTGTCGTATGAAGCGCAGCGCGGCATGTATCTCCACCCCACGTACGCAGTGACGCCGGCGCGCGAGCCCTTGGGTGTGCTGGATGCTTGGATGTGGGCGCGTGGGCCGAAAGGTACTGATGGCAAGCGCGCCGGCCTCAAGGAAAGTACGCGCTGGATAGAAGGCTATGAGCGCGTTGCCGAGCGGGCGTTGGCGATGCCGGCGACGCGACTGGTGTATGTCGCTGACCGCGAAGCCGATATCTTGGCGTTGATGGTGAAGGCGCGCGATCTGGGTCATCCCGCAGACTGGCTGATCCGCTCGCAACACAATCGCGCGTTGCCCGATGGCGAGCGGTTGTGGCATCAGGTCACGGCGGGCGAGCCCTTGGGCGAGATCCGTTTCACGCAGGCTGCGCGGCAAGGCCAGAAGGCGCGAGAGGTTCGGCAGCGGATATGGGCGCAGCGGGTTGAGCTATTCGATGCCGCGCGGGGTGTGGTGAGTGCCACCTGCATCGTTGCGCGAGAGTTGGCACCGTCACCGGGCGTCAAGCCGATCGAATGGCGGTTGCTGAGCAATCGCGAAGTCGGCGATTTCGAAGCCGCTGTGCAGTTGATCGACTGGTACCGTGCGCGGTGGGAGATAGAGATGTTCTTTCATGTACTGAAGAACGGCTGCCGGGTCGAAGCGCTGCAACTGGCCTCAATGGAGCGGCTCGAACGAGCGCTGGCATTGTTCATGGTGGTGGCTTGGCGCATCGCGCGGCTAATGCGGCTGGGGCGCACCTGCCCCGAGCTCGAAGCGCAATTGCTGTTTGAGCGAGATGAATGGCAAGCGGCGTTCATTCTCAACAGGAAAGAGCCGCCCGAGACGCCGCCAAGCCTCAATGAAGTAGTTCGTCTGGTTGCCAGGCTTGGCGGCTTCCTCGCTCGCAAGGGCGATGGCGAACCAGGGGTCAAGACAATCTGGCAAGGCCTGCAGCGCGTAATGGACTTCGCCGCCGGCATCAAGTACGCCAGAGAAATTGGTCACGAGTGACTTGTGTGTAATGCAATGGGTTAA
>NZ_JAGIQB010000194.1:0-1254 GCF_017815025.1 Cupriavidus phytohabitans | reverse complement strand
AGAAGTTCATGTCGCGGCGAAGACACTGCGAGGCTTACGAGCCGTCGACGACGGGGACAATTGTGTATAACCACATGCCTCCAGCTCTGCTTGTCACAGGTGGAAACACATACCAGCCACCGTCGCAGTGCCGGAAGAACATGATCGACAGCGTACCAGTAGCGCGGTTGCACTCCACACAAACAAAACGGCTGCGGCAGTCTCGCAGGCGGCCCGTACCGATAACGCGGGGCGGCTCCCCTACGGACGGTGCAAGCCATTTTTCAACCATTGAACGTAACGACTTCTCTGCTCCCATGCTTCCTCCATTGACGGATAGTTGATAGCAATATCGAACGCATTCTGTGCTTTCGTAATGCCACTACAGGCGAAGCGCACGATCCAACCGCCGTCCTTTGGGGCGATAAATGGCCCCAGGTTCGTCCGATTACATTTAACGAACGTCCCTAATATCCCCGACGACATACTCGGACCGACATTTCCCACATGAATTAGGCAGTACACTGAGATCCATCGTGACAAACGGCTAAATTCCGAGCCAACCTATTGATGCATCCCATGGATCGAACGCATGACCTCAAGAGGACCGTTTCCTAGTTCGACGTTTGCAGAGAAATCATTCCGCGAAATCCATCCCACTGCGCTGCATGCCTTATCCTGGACAGAAGGTCGCGCGTTAGCCGCGCCGCGCTTTGCCATGATTTCTGTATAACGCGGGTAGCTACCCGTCGGACTATTCATTTTCGAACTGCCTGCCTCAATAGAGACACATCAAGCCGATCAATATGAGAGCATCTCCGCCGGCCATGGGCGAGAATCGCGGACAGGAAAAACGCCCGACGTGAACTCCAGCCGCACCAAGCGAAGCGTTGGTGGGTGAAAAAAGCGACTTGGAGTGAATTGTGCGATCTCAATGAGCATAATATTCGCTACCTGCAGCCACAGGCATCAGAACTTATCGAATTTCAAGTAAGGATTTCCTTATATTCCATCCACTACAAGATGAAAATATTATCAATATTACGGAAATTTGCGAGGCAACCGAGCCTACGGATCCCAGCCAAGGTCATGCATTCCCTCTAGTGGCGAGCACACCGAGACAACAGATGTGCATCAGGCGGCCAGTTGTTTGAGAAGGAATCTCGCATCATATGGTCCGGTGACTCGTGGCACTGGATTAAGTATTCACGAGAAACGGATTTCAAACTTTGAGCCGTAGCCGGAGAGAAGTTTCTCGATCTCGGCGTCGATGGT
>NZ_JAGIQB010000193.1:0-1305 GCF_017815025.1 Cupriavidus phytohabitans | reverse complement strand
CCAGCGGCACCAGCGGCACCAGCGGCACCAGCGGCACCAGCGGCACCAGCGGCACCAGCGGCACCAGCGGCACCAGCGGCACCAGCGGCACCAGCGGCACCAGCGGCACCAGCGGCACCAGCGGCACCAGCGGCACCAGCGGCACCAGCGGCACCAGCGGCACCAGCGGCACCAGCGGCACCAGCGGCACCAGCGGCACCAGCGGCACCAGCTTGCGCGCGAGCTCGGGACCCAGTTCGACCAGCGCCGTCTGGGGCGTGTCGTCGACGACCACGAGCGGGCCGAGCGTCGCCGCCTGGGACTGCAGCCAGCGCTCGATGGCGCGCGCCTTGCCGGCCCCCAGCCGGGGCACCGGCAGATACCAGCGCCGGCCGCGCAGCGCGATGTAGCCTTGCAGCTGCCTGAGCGTCTGGATGTGCTCGTGGCGCAGCGCCCGGAACACGATCGGACGCAGCCACGCCGACACCGGGTCGTCGGGCTGCGGCGCGGAGAAATCCTGGTCGGCGGCGCGCACCAGGTAGTCGATCGCACTCTTCGGCCAGCGATTGAAGCGGCGCGCGTCCGCCAGGCTCGCCGACAGATAGGGGTTGCTCAGGCAGACGCGCTCGACCAGGTGGTCGCGCATTTCGTCGAGCCGCAGCTTCCAGCTGCGCCGCGGTGTCGATGCCGGCAGCGTGCAGCGCCTCTTCGTCATAGACGCGCGCCAGGATCTGGTCGGTCGGGATGCGGTTGAGCCGGAAGCGCAGCGCCGTGAAGTCGGCGCGGGTATAACGCGGGGCGTCGGCGGCGACGAGGTTATGTTGGGCCATGCCATGCCATGGCAGGGCAGGGCAGGGCAGGGCAGGGCAGGGCAGGGCAGGGGGTCGGCAGCGACCGTCATCTTACCTGATAATAATGACTAAGCGGCGGCCCGGGGCGCCGCGCATGGGCTGGATGAAACGCTAAGGCAGGGGCGTGCAGGTGGCGTCGCGGGCAGCGGCAGCGACCCCATTTTCGGCTACACTGTGGGGAACCCCGCCGCGCCCGTGGCGGGGTTCAAGCGGTGTCAGCGCCGCGTCCGCCGGCCTCCCGGCGCCGGTTCCGGCACCTCCGCCGTCGCCGATCTCCCCAAGTGCAGCGTCAAAAACCCGGCAAATCCCATAAAAAATCAAACCTGATAATGGGGATTATCAGGCAAGGCTAGCAAGCAATCCTTACGTCACTTTCACGGCGCTCGCTCACACAACTAATGCGGTTCTGTCGCAGTAACGGTACGGAAGTAGAATTTGCGGTCGTGAAACTTGAAGGCCAGAAAATGATTCAACC
>NZ_JAGIQB010000020.1:0-121916 GCF_017815025.1 Cupriavidus phytohabitans | reverse complement strand
CCCTTCGGTTTCCCTACAGGTCTCGCTCTTTCGAGCGGTCGCTCACTCTCAGAAAACTGACTGACCAGATCCGAAGATCCAGTCACGTTTTGCTGTGCGAGCACTGTATAACTTGTAAGCTAAAAGACCGAAGTCTTTCGCATCCGTTAATCAAGCGCCCACACTTATCGGTGTTTGTTTGTTAAAGAACTTTCGCGATTCGCTTTGCTTGTCGCGTCGCTGTTTTGTCAGCAGCGAAGAAACGAGATCTTAAAGAATTTTCTACGATTTAGCAACTACTTTCGAGAAATTTCTTTTTATCGACCGGCGCTGCCAGCCGAAGTAAATCTCAACAACCCATTTCCTCCTGCCCGGCTTGCAGTGCTGCTTGCGCTGCAGGAGGGGGCGAATATTAGGGCCTCCAAAACAAAGTAGCAAGTCTTTTTCAAAAATTCCCGGAAGCGCCTCTTTTGCCACTTGCGGGGTCCATGTGCATTACCCGCCGGGCTGGAGCCCTTCGAAGCGCGCCTTTTCGTGACTACGATGTCCATAAGGCAACCTACCGGTGCTTGCCGTGAAACCGTCACCCGCCATCCTTCTGCTCGCCGCCATCCTGGCCGTGGCGCCGCCATGGCACGGCGCCGACGCCCGGGACACGAGCACCGCCGAGCGCGCCGACATGGTGAAGGAGATTGCAACCATCGCGGCCGAAACCGGCACAACCAGTGGCAAGCACACGCTCGACCCTCGCGTCATGGCGGTGATGAGCCAGGTGCCTCGGCACGAGTTCGTCCCCGATGCGCAGAAGCCGTATGCCTATCACAACCGCCCGCTGCCCATTGGCCATGGCCAGACCATCTCGCAGCCCTATATCGTCGGCCTGATGACTGACCTGCTGATGGCAAAGCCTGGCGATACCGTGCTGGAGATCGGCACCGGCTCGGGGTACCAGGCGGCTGTGCTGGCCGGACTGGTCAAGGCCGTCTACACCATCGAGATCATCGAGCCGCTGGGACGGCAGGCCTGCGACCGGTTGAAGCGGCTGGCGTATCAGCAGGTGGCATGCAAGGTCGGCGATGGCTACTACGGCTGGGAAGAACACGCGCCGTATGACGCCATCGTCGTCACCGCTGCGGCCAGCCATGTGCCGCCCCCATTGATCCGCCAGCTCAAGCCGGGCGGCCGCATGGTGATCCCGGTGGGCGCGCAGTTCATGACGCAATACCTGCTGCTGGTCGAGAAGGCCGCCGACGGCGCCGTGTCCACCCGGCAAATCCTGCCGGTCAGGTTCGTGCCGCTGGTAAGCAAGCCATAGCGCGGCGCCGGCACCATGCCACGACCGCCGCTGCTTGCCCTGGCGCTGTTGTCCGCCGCCGCGCTGGGCTACGAAATCCTGCTGATGCGGCTGCTGTCCATCATCCTGTGGCACCACTTCGCCTACATGATGATCAGCGTCGCCCTGCTGGGCTATGGCGCGGCCGGCGCGCTGGTCGCGCTCGCGCGGCAGGCGCTGCTGCGCCATTTCATGCCGGCATTCGTTGCGGGCGCCCTGCTCTTCGGCGCCGCTGCGATGGCCTGTTTCGCGATTGCCCAGCAGGTCGCGTTCAATCCGCTGGAAATCCTGTGGGAACCATCGCAGCCGCTGCGCCTGCTGATGCTCTACCTGCTGCTGTTCGTGCCGTTCTTCTGCGCGGCGACCAGTGTTTGCCTGGTGTTTTCGCGCTTCAATGCGCAGGTGCACCGCGTCTATAGCTTCGACATCCTGGGTGCCGGGCTGGGTTGCCTCGGGATCATCGTGGCGCTGTTTGCGTTGAGCCCGGTCGGGGCGCTGCGGCTGGTCAGCGCGACGGGCATCGCGGCGGCCGCGCTGGCGTGCGTGGAATGCCGCTGGCATCGCCCGTGGCTGCCGGCGCTGCTGCTGGTTGCGGCGACAGTGCCGGCTGCCGTACCCGGAGCATGGATCGCGCTGCAGCCGTCCGAGTACAAGGAGCTGAGCCAGGTACTGCGCATCGGCGATGCACGGGTGGTGGCGCAGCGCTCCAGTCCGCTCGGGCTGGTCACGGTGGTGGAAAGCCCGTCAATCCCGCTGCGTCACGCCCCCGGACTGAGCCTGAATGCCACCACCGAGCCGCCGCAGCAACTGGCCGTGTTGACAGATGGCGACGGGCTCAGCGCGCTCAACCGCTATGACGGCCGGCGCGAGCCGCTGGCGTACCTTGGCGACCTCACTTCTGCCCTGCCATTCCACCTGCTGCGGGACCCCAGGGTGCTGGTGCTGGGCAGTGGCGCCGGCGCGGACGTACTGCAGGCGATCTGGCATCACGCCAGCGCCGTCGATGCGGTAGAGCTGAATCCGCAGGTGATCGAACTGGTGCAGGGCCGCTTTGCCGCGTTCTCCGGCAAGCCGTACAGCGCACCGGGCGTGCGCGTCTTTACCGGCGAGGCGCGCGGCTTCCTGGCGGCCAGCCGGGACCGCTACGACCTGATCCAGGTAGCCCTGCTCGATTCATTCAGCACATCGTCAGCGGGCCTGTATGCGCTGTCCGAGAGCTATCTCTATACCGTGGAAGCCTTCCAGGGCTACCTGCGCCATTTGCGCCCGGGCGGCATGCTGGCGATCACGCGCTGGGTCACGCTGCCGCCGCGCGATATCCCCAAGCTGTTCGCTACCGCCGTGGCCGCCATGGAAAAGATGGACGTGCCGGCGCCCGCGCTGCGGCTGGTGCTGATCCGCGGATGGAAGACGGCGACACTGCTGGTGAAGAACGGCGAGTTCGATGCGGCGGAGCTTGCCGCGCTGCAGGCCTTCTGCCGCGCCCGTTCGTTCGACGTTGAGTACTATCCCGGCATCCAGGCAGGCCAGGCCAATCGCTACAACGTACTCGACAAGCCTTACTTCTTCGAGACTGCGCAGGCCTTGCTCGGCCCCGAACGTGCGCGCTTCCTGTCGGAATACAAGTTCGATGTGCGGCCCGCCACCGACGACAAGCCCTATTTCTTCCATTTCTTCAAATGGCGCACGCTGCCTGAACTTCTGGCGCTGAAATCCCAGGGCGGCCTGCCGCTGCTGGAATGGGGCTATCCGGTGCTGGTCGCCACGCTGCTGCAGGCTACCGCCGCGGCGTTGCTGCTGATCGTGGTCCCGCTCCGCGTCCTGCGCCGGCGCACCCGCATGCTTGCGGCTGCGGGCGCGGCAACCGACGGCGGCCCGCGCGCATGGCGTGTCGGTTTCTATTTCCTGGCGGTCGGCGTGGGCTTCATGTTCGTCGAGATCGCCTTCATCCAGAAATTCATCCTGTTCCTGAGCCATCCGCTGTACGCGGTCGCGGTGGTGCTGTGTGCCTTCCTTTGCTTTGCCGGCCTCGGCAGCCGGTACTCGCAACGCCTGCGCTCGCGCGCCGGGCGCCAGGCGACGCTGGCGGTCGCCGGCATCTGGGCGGTATCGCTGATCTATCTCGCGGCGCTGCCGGCCGTCTTCAGGCTGCTGATCGCGTTGCCCGATCCGGCCCGGATTGCCGTCGCGGTGCTGTTGATCGCGCCGCTGGCGTTCCTGATGGGCATGCCCTTCCCACTTGGCCTGGACCGGGTCGCGGCTCGCGATGAAGCGCTGGTGCCCTGGGCCTGGGGCATCAACGCCTGCGCCTCGGTAGTGGCGGCGGTCCTTGCCACGCTGGTCGCGATCCATGCCGGCTTCACCCTGGTGATACTGGTGGCGCTGCTGCTGTACGCGGCTGCGGCACTGGCCGGCCCATAACGGCGCTCGCCCGCGCCTCACGGCTCCTGCATCGTCACCCCATAGCCGGCAAAGATGCGCGCCAGTTCGCCCTTGCGCCGCAGCGCATCCAGCGCATTCTCCAGCGATTGCGCCAGTTCCTTGTCGCCGGCCTTGATCGCCATGCCGACGGCCCAGCCGCGCGGCGGCAGCAGCGGCGAGCTGATGTCCGCCGTGGCAAAGCGCGTCGCGGACTGGCCGGCGGCCTTCAGCGCGCTCTCATATTGCGCGCGGGTCACCATCGCCGCGGCGATCTCGCCGGCGAAGAGCGCGCGCAGCGCCTGGCCGGCCTCGGGGTAGATCTTCACCTTGTCGCGCAACGCACCGCCCGCGCCGGACAGCAGCGCGTTGGCGCCGGCGGAGCCGGCGGCCGCGCCGGCAGGATGCCCCGCCAGGTCGTCCAGGCCGCGCACGTCCGGCACGCGCTCGCGGTCGCGCACCAGCACGAAGGTCTCGCGGTAGTAGGGCGCGAAGATCAGCGCCTTGTCGTTGGCGCGCATGAAGGCGCGGTCGACCGGCACGTGCAGCATCACGTCCGCCGGGCCGTAGCCGAGGTAGTGGCCGCGCCAGACCATCGAGCGCAGGTCGTCGGACATGTTCTCGTCGGCATCGAAAGGCAGCAGCGACACCGACACACCCAGCTCACCGGCCAGGGCCCTGGCCAGCGCCACGTCGATGCCGTCGTACTGGCTGCCCGCCACCGTCGAGAAAGGAGGCAGGCCCTTGTAGACCGCGACCTTGAGCGAGCCGTTCTGGCGAATCCTGGTCAGGTCGGCCAACGCGGGCTGCGTGCAGAGCAGCCCGCCGGCCGCCAGCAAGGCGAAACACAGCCGGCGCCGGGTAGATGCCGGTGCAGCCGGTATGGCGGGGGTCTGGCAAAGCCTCTGGCCACGGACTGGGCTGGCAGGCATGAGGTCTCTCCTGGTGTGAACGACGACGGCTATTGGGACAGCGAGTGGAACAGCATGTGGAACGCCATGGCCTGCGCGACCATGCCCGGCGCTCACTCGCGCCGGGATTCCAGGTAGGTCTTGATCGCCCACACCGCTTCCTGGCTCAGCACGCCGTCGAACGGCGGCATGTAGACGCGTCCGTCGCGGGTGCGGCCCTTGCGCACGGTGGTGGTGTAGAACTGCGAGATCTCGGCCATGCAGGCCTGCTTCTTCCTGGCATCGGCCAGCGACACGCAGTCGCCGTCAAGCTTGCGCAGGTCGGGGGCAATGCCGCCGGACACCGCTTCCAGGCCGTGGCAGCGCGCGCAGTTCTGGTTGTAGGCCGAGCTGCCGATGCGCTGCGCTTCCTGCTGCGCGGCGCCGGCGCGGTAGGGATTGTCCGGACGCCATTCGTCGCCAAGCTGTGGCAGGCCCTTGGTGTCGACGGCTTGTGGCGTGACGTCGCCGTGGGCCAGCGCGGAGGCCGGGGCGGCAAGGACCGCGCAAAGCGATAACAAGGCAAGCAAATGGCGCTGCGTGTTCATGGATGTCTCCTACGGTGAACGGGTTTTGTGTTTGACGCCATTTCCGCAAGAGCCATACCAGCGTCCTGCCGCGGGCCCGACGGGGCGCGCAACCGCCTCGCGGCGGCGCTGGCCGGGGCTGCACCGGCCAGAACGGCACCAGCCAGCGCCGCGCCGGTGTCCCGGAATGCCACACTCTGGCAAGCGTCTTGCTTCATGACGCAACACTGTCGGACACGCGCCCGCTGAAGGCGCCGGCAGCGACCCGCGCAAAGATCGCGGGCGACCTTCCACAGGAGACACTGAAATGACCATCCAAGCTGCCCCGGCGGGCGAGCCTGCGAAACCCGAGCGCGCCGAACTGATTGCCCAGGCCCACCAGCGCTCCGCTTCCTACGGCCTGCGCCCCTATGAGTCGCCGGACTTCTGCCCCGTACTGCAGAGCGAGCTGAAGACCCGCATCGAACGCAGCCAGTCACTGTTCACCTATGCGCTGCCGGTGATGGAAACGCTCTACGACCAGATCGTGAACACGCAAAGCATGGTGATCCTGACCGACGCCGACGGCCTGATCCTGCACTCGCTGGGCGACGACGATTTCCTGGCCCGCGCCGACAAGGTGGCGCTGCGCGCCGGCGCGGACTGGTCGGAGTCGTCCCGCGGCACCAACGCGATCGGCACCGCGCTGGCCGAGAACCGCGCCACGCTGGTCCACGGCGCCGACCACTTCCTGGAAGCCAACCAGTTCCTGACGTGTTCCTGCATGACCATCCTCGACCCCTACGGCAAGACCGTCGGCGCGCTCGATGTGACCGGCGACCAGC
Organism: Cupriavidus phytohabitans; assembly: GCF_017815025.1. Lineage (NCBI taxonomy): Bacteria > Pseudomonadati > Pseudomonadota > Betaproteobacteria > Burkholderiales > Burkholderiaceae > Cupriavidus > Cupriavidus phytohabitans. Next base: position 115,885 of record NZ_JAGIQB010000020.1, on the reverse strand, counting down.
GCGGCTTTCACAAGCACACCATGGCGCTGGTGCGGATGTCGGCGCAGATGATCGAAAACCAGTTGTTCGGCAACGCCTTCCGCGACATGGTCTGCATCCGCTTCCATTCGCGTGCGGAGTTCCTGGGCACGCTGGTGGAGGGTATCGTATCGTTCACTCCGGGCGGGCGTTTCCTGTCGGCGAACCGCAGCGGGCAGTTCCAGCTGGGCCTGTCCAACGGCGCGCTGCAGGCGCATACGTTCTCTTCGCTGTTCGGCTTGTCGATGTCGCAGCTGTTCGACGCGGTGCGCGCGGCACCGGCGGCCTTGGTGCAGCTGCAGTTGCCAAGCGGCGTCAAGGTCAGCGCGCGCGTGGAATCGAAGACCAGCCGGAGCGCGATGCCCGGCGTCGACGCAGCGCGCCAGGACGCGCGCGAGGCCATCGTGGCGCCACAGCGCCCGCGCGCCGACCCGTCCGCGCCCGAGGGACTGGATGAGCTGGACACCGGCGACACCCAGATCCGGGCCGTCATCGGCAAGCTGCGCAAGGTGATCGGCAAGGACATCCCGGTGATGGTGCTGGGCGAAACCGGCACCGGCAAGGAACTGATGGCGCGCGCCATCCACGCCGACAGCCCGCGCCGCGCGGGTCCGTTCATCGCCGTGAACTGCGCGTCGATCCCCGAGAACCTGATCGAGTCGGAGCTGTTCGGCTATGAGGAAGGCGCCTTCACCGGCGCCCGCAAGAAGGGCGGCATCGGCAAGATGCTGCTGGCCAACGGCGGCACGCTGTTCCTGGACGAGATCGGCGACATGCCGCTGCACCTGCAGGGGCGGCTGCTGCGCGCGCTGCAGGAGCGCGCGGTGCAACCGCTGGGCAGCAGCAAGGTGATCCATATCGATGTTTCGCTGGTGTGCGCCACCAACCGCAATCTGCGCGAAATGGTCGCCGGCGGGCAGTTCCGCGAGGACCTGTACTACCGCCTCAACGGCCTGGTGGTGCGCCTGCCCGCGCTGCGCGAGCGCAGCGACCTGGACGTGGTGGCGGGCAAGCTGCTGCGCCAGGAGCAGCCCGCGGGCGCGACGCCCCGCATCAAGGGCTCGGTGATGGGGATGTTCCGGGAATACCACTGGCCGGGCAACATCCGCCAGCTCGGCAACCTGCTGCGCACCGCGCGGCTGATGGCGGAAGGCGAAGCCGAGATCACCGAGGACCACCTGCCCGACGATTTCCTGGACGACCTGCGCGAGCGGCAGGCGCGGGCGGCCGCGCCGTCAGCCCCTGCCCTGGCTAGCGTGCCACCGGGCGTGCAGCCGACGCGGCTGGCCGAGGTCGAGGTCCAGGCCATCGTCGCCACCGTCAGGGCGCACCACGGCAATATCTCGGCGGCGGCCAAGGCGCTGGGCATTTCGCGCAATACGGTCTACCGCAAGATGGAAGAGGCGCGCGGGCTGCCGTACCAGCCCGGCTGAACCCCGCCCAGGCACTGGCGGCGGGAACGCACCGCGGCGGTGTCCCGTTTCTGGACAAGTGTCCCACTTTGAAACAGTCGTGACACAGTAAGCAGGCGCGCACGGGCAGCGGGCACGCGCTCGCCCGGCGGCCCGAAGCGTCGCCGTTGCAGGCGGTGGCCATGGACATGTCGGGCATGGATGTTGCCTTGACAAGGATGCGGCGGCCCGCCTGCCGCGCCACGACGATATTCACTAACCATCCCATACGAGGAGAGAGAGACATGACCTGGACCACGCCTGCCTACACCGAGCTGCGGCTGGGCTTTGAGATCACGATGTATATCGCCAACCGCTGATCGCGCCGGGACAGGCGCAACGCCCGCATTGCCGGGCCATGCGCCTGCTCCGTGACGCCATGCCCCACGACAAAGCGCTCGCGCCATGACAACCATCCGGGTACTGGGGTCGGCCGCCGGCGGCGGCTTCCCGCAGTGGAACTGCAACTGCCACAACTGCGACGGCGTGCGCCGCGGCACCGTGCGGGCCACGCCGCGCACGCAGTCGTCGATCGCGCTCTCCGGCGACGGGCCGGATGCGGTCCTGGTCAACGCCTCGCCCGACATCCTGCAGCAGCTGCGCCAGGCGCCCGCGCTGCAGCCGGCGCGCGCGCCGCGCGACAGCGCCATCGCGGCGGTGCTGCTGATGGACGCGCAGATCGACCACGTCACCGGCCTGCTGATGCTGCGCGAGCACCGCCAGCCCTTGCCGCTCTACGCGACCGCGGCGGTGCTCGACGACCTGGGCACAGCCTTTCCGCTGACCCGCATGCTGTCGCACTACTGCGGCTTGCAGACGCACACCCTGCCGTGTGACGGCACGCCGTTCACCGTGCCGCCGCTGGAGCACATCCGGCTCACGGCCGTGCCGCTGCAAAGCAAGGCGCCGCCCTACTCCCCCAGCCGCAACGCCCCACGCGTCGGCGACAACATCGGCCTGCGCATCGAGGACTGCCGCAGCGGGCGCCGCGCTTTCTATGCGCCCGGCCTCGGCAGCGTCGACGACCGCGTCTTCGCGGAACTGCGCAACGCCGACGTGGTGCTGGTCGACGGCACCTTCTGGCGCGAGGACGAGATGCAGGCTCTGGGCTTCTCCGCCAAGGCCGCTGCCGACATGGGCCACCTGCCGCTGTCAGGCCGCGGCGGCATGATCGAGATCCTCGACCGGCTGCCGGCCGCCCGCAAGATCCTTATCCACATCAACAATACCAACCCCGTACTGCTGGAAGACTCGCCCGAACGCGCCGAACTGGCGCGGCATGGCATCGAGCTGGCCTGCGACGGCATGGAAATCGCGCTATGACACACCCCATTGCATGGAGCCCGGCAGAGTTCGAGGCCCGCCTGCGCGCCAAGGAAAGCGGCTACCACATCCACCATCCGTTCAACCGGCGCATGGCCGCGGGGCAGTGTTCGCCCGCGCAGATCCGCGCGTGGGTGGCGAACCGCTTTTACTACCAGACGAATATCCCGCTGAAGGATGCAGCGATCCTGTCCAACTGCCCCGACCGCGACACGCGCCGGCAGTGGGTCGTGCGCATCCTTGACCATGACGGCACCGACATCGTGCCCGGCGGAATCGAAGCCTGGCTGCGGCTGGGCCAGGCCGTGGGGCTGGAGCGCGAGACGCTGCTCGACCATCGGCACGTGCTGCCGGGCGTGCGCTTCGCCGTCGACGCCTATGTCAACTTCGGACGCCGCGCGCCGTGGCAGGAAGCGGTGTGCTCGTCGCTGACCGAGATGTTCGCACCGGAGATCCACAAGGAACGCCTGGCCGGCTGGCCCACCCACTACCCATGGATCGAGGCCGCCGGGCTGGACTACTTCCGTTCGCGCATCCCGCTGGCGCAGCGCGACGTCGACCATGGCCTGCGCGTGACGCTGGATTACTTCCGCACCCCGGAACAGCAGCAGCGCGCGCTCGACATCCTGCAGTTCAAGCTCGACGTTCTCTGGTCGATGCTCGACGCCATCCAGCACGACCAGCCATGACAGCCGACCCGACAGATCTTGCCCGCCCGCTGCTGCACCGGACCTTCCGCCTGCAATGGGAAGAGGCCCAGCGGAGCTGGGTGCTGCTCTACCCGGAAGGCATGGTCACGCTCAACGACAGCGCCGCCGCGATCCTGCAGCGCTGCGACGGCGGCCATACGCTCGACATGCTGATCGACGACCTGCAGGCCGCATTCGGCGTGCAGGGCATCGCTCCGGAGGTACATGCCTTTGTCAAACATGCGACCGAACGCGGCTGGCTGGTCTGACGCCGTCGCTGCCCCCCCGCCCGGCCAGCCCGGCCCGCCGCTGTGGCTGCTGGCCGAGCTGACCTACCGCTGTCCGCTGCACTGCGCCTTTTGCTCGAACCCGGTGGACTATGCCCGCCACACGGCCGAGCTCGACACCGCGCAGTGGTGCGACGTATTCAGCCAGGCACGCGCGCTGGGCGCCGTGCAGCTCGGCCTGTCCGGCGGCGAGCCGCTGCTGCGCAAGGACCTGGAACAATTGGTGCGGCATGCGCATGGCCTCGGCTTCTATACCAACCTCGTCACCTCCGGCGTGGGGCTGACCGACGCCAGGCTCGCGGCATTGCGCGACGCGGGGCTGGACCATATCCAGCTGTCCTTCCAGGACTCCACGCGCGAGCTCAACGACTTCCTGTCCAGCACCCGCACTTTCGACCTGAAGCAGCGCGTGGCCCGGATGATCAAGGCGCACGGCTACCCGATGGTGATGAACTGCGTGCTGCACCGGCATAACCTGCCGCATGTCGGCACCATCATCGAGATGGCGCTGCAGATGGGGGCGGAGTACCTGGAGCTGGCCAATACCCAGTACTACGGCTGGGCGTGGGAGAACCGGCTTGCGCTGCTGCCCACGCGCGAGCAGTTGCTGGAGGCCGAGGCCGTGGTCAGGGAGTACCGGGCGCGCATCGGCAAGCGGTCCCAGATCCTGTTCGTGGTGCCCGACTACTTCGAGGCCCGACCCAAGAAGTGCATGAATGGCTGGGGCACGACCTTCCTTGGCGTGGCGCCCGACGGGACTGCGCTGCCGTGCCACGCGGCGCGCATGCTGCCGGGGCTGGCGCTGCCGAATGTGACAACGCAAGGGTTGCGCGAGATCTGGCGCGACAGCGAGGCATTCCGCCGCTTTCGCGGCACGGCATGGATGCAGGACCCGTGTCGGTCCTGCGACCACCGGGAGGAGGACTACGGCGGCTGCCACTGCCAGGCCTTCCTGCTGACCGGCGACCCCGCCGCAACGGACCCGGTCTGCGAGCGCTCCGCCGACCACGGCAAGGTCAGCGAGATCGTGCTGCAGGGCCGGCTTGCAGCCCTGCAGGCGCGCGAAGAAGTCCAGCCGATGGTGTTTCGCAGCGATGGCAACTCGCTGCGCCTGAGCGCTGGGCGCAAGTAAGAAAGCCCGGCCTGGCTCACGCCAGCCGGGCTCCCGGGCGCCGCTGTTCTCGCGTTTCTTGCGCGTTCCTGCCGCGTTCCTACCCTGCACTCAAGACCCACTCCGCGAGCTGCTTCGCATCCGCCTCGCCAAGGTTCCCATGCGCCGGCATCGGCACCGGCCCCCACGCCCCCTTGCCGCCTTCGCGGATCTTCTTGGCCAGCCGACCGGCTGCCTGGCTATCTCCCTTGTATTTGGCCGCCACCTCGGCGAAGCCCGGCCCCACCAGTTTCGACTGCATGCCGTGGCAGGCGAAGCAGCCGTTCTTGTCAGCCAGTGCCTGCATATCGGCCGCCGTGCCCGCCTGCGCCGCACCAGGCAGCAGCACCGCCGCCGCCAGCGCCATCCATTCCTTCTTCATACCTTGTCTCGCTATCTGGTTTTTGCGGCACGCTGGCATCAGGATGCCAGCGTGCCCGCCCATCGACCGGCCCGGGTTCAGCTCTTGTGCAGCTTGAACACCCACACCGATCCGCCCTGCTCCAGGAAATTCACCCGCTTGGCGACTTCCCCGCCCCACAGCGGCACCGCGCCGCCCCAGCCCGACACCACCGCCACGTACTGCTCGCCGTTGTCTTCCCAGGTGACCGGCGGCGCTACCACGCCACTGCCGGTCTGGAACTTCCACAGCTCCTTGCCGGTGCGGGCGTCGGCTGCCTTCAGATAGCCCTCCGGCGTGCCCCAGAACACCAGGCCGCCGGCCGTGGTCATCACACCGCCCCACAGCGGCGCGCCGTTCTTCGCCTCCCAGACGATCTTGCCGGTCTTGGGATCGATCGCGCGCAGCGCGCCGATGTAGTCCTCGTTCAGCGGCTGGATGGTGAAACCCGCGCCCAGGAACGCCGCGCCCTTCTTGTAGCTGACCGGCTCGTTCCAGATATCCATGCCCCACTCGTTGGCCGGCACATAAAACAGGCCGGTCTGCGGGCTGTAGGCCATCGGTTGCTGGTTCTTGCCGCCGAGGAAGCCGGGCGCGGCGAACACCGACTTGCCCTTCTTGGGGTCGGTGCCGGCGGCCGGGTCGCCGGGACGGCCTTCGCTGATGAAGTTGGGCCGCCCGGTCTTCAGGTCGATGCCGCTGGCCCAGGTGATCTTTTTAACGAAGGGAAAGGCATTGACCAGCTTGCCGCTGCGCGCGTCGTTGACGTAGAAGAAGCCATTGCGGTCGGCCTTGCCGCCCATGCGCTTGCCGTCGAGGTCGAAGGTCACAAACTCGTTGACCCCATCGAAATCCCAGCCGTCGTTCGGGGTGTTCTGGTAGTGCCAGACGATCTTGCCGGTGGCCGGATCGATCGCCACCGTCGACGCGGAGTAGAGATTGTCGCCCTTGCGGATATGGCTGTTCCACGGCCCCGGGTTGCCCGTGCCGAAGTACACCAGCCCGGTGGCCGGATCATAGGTGCCGCCCAGCCAGGTGGCGGCGCCGCCGGTCTTCCAGGTCTCGCCAGGCCAGCTGGCGTTCTCGGCGCCGGTCACGCCGATCTCGGTCTTGTTGCCGTCCTTGTCGTACTTGTAGCCCATGTGGCCTTCCACCACCGGGCGCGACCACACCAGTTGCCCGGTCCTGGCATCGCGCGCATCGACGCGGCCGACCACGCCGAATTCGCCGCCCGAGATGCCGGTCAGCACCATGCCCTTGACGATCAGCGGCGCAGCCGTGTACGAGTAGCCGGCGGCGTAGTCCTCCAGCTTCTCCTTCCACACCACCTTGCCGGTCTTCTGGTCCAGCGCCACCAGCTGCGCATCCAGCGTGCCGAAGATGACCAGGTTGTCGTAGAGCGCCGCGCCGCGGTTCACCACGTCGCAGCATGGCATGATGCCTTCGGGCAGGCGGTGCTCGTACTTCCACAGCTTGGCACCGGTCTTCAGGTCGAGCGCGTAGATGCGCGAATACGATGCCGTCACGAACATCTTGCCGTCGTGGACCAGCGGCTGCGCCTCCTGGCCGCGCTGCTTCTCGCCGCCGAACGAGAACGACCACGCCGGCACGAGGTTGCCGATGTTCTTCGTATTGATGCGCGTCAGCGCGGAATAGCGCTGCCCTTGCGGGCCCATGCCCCACGACAGCACGTCCCCGGGGGTCTTTGCGTCGTTCTCGATCATGGCATCGGTCACCGCCGCCTGCGCGGCCACGCTGGCCGCGGCAGCCGCGATTGCCGCGACCGCCATCACTGCTCGTAACGTCCTCATTGTCTTCTCCTCTATTGTTTTGGTTTCCCACCGGTGCGCCAACGCGCCATACACCAGACACGCACCAGACACGCACTTGGCAATTCCCATGCCAATAGGATTGCCGCGTGCGACGTCAGGACGCGGCCGCATTGCGCGCTGGCAGCCGTGTCAGCACGCAACACTGCGTTGCATCTGCTCCAGATCTGAACAGCCATCCATGCGGGTCGCGGCCTGGTTCAAGCCTGCCCCCGGCGGGCCATGCCACGCTGCGGGTCATAGCCGTGCAGCGCCAGCGCGAAGAACACCGCCGCACAGCCTGCCACCACCGCCAGGCTCATCGGGGCCGCCTGCCCGTACAGCGCGAAGCGGATGGCCTCGACCGCATGCGTGAAGGGGTTGAAGCGCGCGAGCTGATAGACGATCTCCGCGCCCGATTCCTGCAGCTTCCACAGCGGATACAGCGCCGAGCTGACGAAGAACATCGGAAAGATCACGAAGTTCATCGTGCCGGCGAAGTTCTCAAGCTGGCGCACATGGACCGACAACAACAGTCCCAGCGCCCCCAGCATCAGCGCCGCCAGCGCCATGGCGCCGCTCGCGGCCAGCAGGTGCAACGGCTCGAAGCGGATGCCGAAGGCCATCGCCACCAGCAGGAACGCGGCCATCTGCAGCAGCGACAGCACCATGCCGGCGGCCAGCTTGCAGCCGAGCAGCCAGCCACGCGGCAACGGCGCGGTCAGCAGCAGGCGCATCACGCCCATCTCGCGGTCGTACACCATTGCCAGCGACGACTGCATGCCGTTGAACAGCGCGATCATGCCGAGCAGGCCGGGCGCGACGTACACCTTGTATTCGATGTAGGTCTCATACGGCGGCGCGATCGCGACACCGAGCGCGTTCTGGAAGCCGGCCGCGAACACCAGCAGCCACAGCAGCGGCCGCGCGAGCGACGACAGCAGGCGCCCGGGCTGGCGCAGGTACTTGCGCAGCTCGCGCCCGCAGACGGCGCGCAGCGCGCGCCAGCGATGGATCGGCACGGTGGCCATGGGTTCCTTACGAGGACGGGGCGCGGCACGGGGTGTCGGCCTCGTCCGCGCCCAGGGTATCGAGGTTGTTCTTCGGGTGCAGCACGCCTTCCACCGGCGCCACGGCAACGACGCCGTCCGGGTGAGCCAGCATGACCGGCTGGCGCAACTGGCGGTCCCAGCGCCGGAACGACAGCGGCGGGCCCTTGAAGCCGTCCACCACCACCTTGCCGGTGACCAGCGCCTGTGCCTGCGCGGCAAAACCGGCCTTCGGCTGCCTTGCGACGCTTTCCGCAATCGCCTTGACGGCCACCCACGCGGCCCAGTCGTAGCCCGTCATCGGGCGCCCCGCCGCGCGCGTGAAGCGCCGGTTGAGCTGCGGGCCACCATTGCGCTCCCAGGCCCAGTGCCAGGCCTGCGCGCCCAGGCCGCTGGCGCCCACCACGGGGCGCGGCAGCTGCGTGGCATAGGGCACGCCGCGGGCGAATTCGCCGTCGGCATCGGCGACCACCACCACGTCATGGTCGGTGCCGCTGGACAGCAGGTTCAGGTTGGCCTGGTCGCGTTCGCGCGGATCGTTGGACAGCCTGAACGTCCGTTGCGCCGACCACGCGATGCCGAAGCGCCGCGCGGATTGGACCAGCGCGTCGCGCTGCGCCGCGTCGCCCGTCGACGGGCCGCTCAGCAGCAGCGCGCGGCGCCACTTGCGCAGCGCCAGGTATTGCATCAGTGCGTCGGCACGCATGCGCAGGCTGGGCAGCGTGTGCAGCAGCACGGGCGAACAGGCGGCGCCGCGCAGGCCGTCGTCATCGGCCGAGACGTTGAACAGCAGGGCCTCGCCCGGCTTGACGGCGGCCGTCGCCTGCCTGATTGCCGCGGCTGGCAGGTCAAGCAGGATAAAGCGCGTGCCCTGCCGCGCCAGTGCCGCAACCATCGGCCCGACTTCCGCTTCGTTGCGCGCTTCCTGCGCATCGAGCCTGAGCGACTGGCCCGCTGCCTCCAGCGCGAAGCGTGCCTCCGCTGCCGCCACCTGCGCGCCGTCGAGGGCGCGCCCTTGCGGCTGCCCCGGGTAGCGCTGCGCAAGGCGGCGGGCCTCATGGCGCAGGTCGCCAGCCAGCGACACCAATGCGATACGCACCTCGGCGGCAGCGGCAGCGTCAGCCACACTCGCAAGCAGGCCCAGCGCGGCAACCAGCGACAGGCAGCAACGCAGGCGTTCAGTCATCGATCGCCACCGAGTGCGGCACCCGGCCCGCCTTGAGGGTTGCCGTCGCCTTGCTGCTGGCGGTATCCACCACGCTGACGTCGTCTGACAGGCCGTTGGCGACATAGAGCCTGGCGTTGTCGCGGCTCAGCGCCAGCCCCCATGCACGCCGGCCCACCAGCACATAGTCCAGCACCCGGCGCGACGCCACGTCCACCGCCGCCACGTGGTTGGCGCGCCCTAGCCCGACATAGGCACGCGTGCCGTCGCTGCTGGCCGCCATCCCCACCGGGGTCACATCCCCGGCGCGGAAGCCCCGCGGCGCGAAGTGGATGGTATGGGCCACCTCCAGCGTATCGGTATGGATCACGCTGACGCTGGCGGACAGCTCGTTCGAGACCCACAGCTCCTTGCCGTCGCGCAACAGCAGCAGCCGGCGCGGCCGGTTGCCGACCTGGATATTGCCGACCACCTTGCGCGTGGCCACGTCGATCACATGGACCAGGTTGGCCACCTCCGAGGTCACGTATACCCGCCTGCCATCCGCGCTGACCTTGACGCCCTCCGGCTCCTCGCCCACCTTGACGGCGAACACGCGCTTGCCCGAAGCGGTGTCGTAGGCCGACAGCAGGCCATCCTCTTCGTTCGAGACATAAAGCATGCGGCCGTCCCGGCTCAGGTCGAACAGCTCCGGGTCGTCGCCCACCGGCAGCGAAGCCAGCGTCTTGCGGCTGGCCACGTCGACCACGTCGACGCGGTGATCATCGCTGCATGCCACATACAGGCGCGCGCGATCGGGCGAGAGCTGCAGGTGGCGCGGCCGCTTGCACTGGCGCCACACAGCCAGCAGTTGCCGGCTGCGCGCATCGAAGGCGGCGATTGCATCATCCTTCTCGCTCGACACGAATACGTGGCCGCTGGCCACGCGCGCCGCTTCGGCCAGTCCGGCGCCCACCAGTAGTGCCGTCACCAGCAGCAGCGTGATGGCAAACCACTTTGGCGATGGCATCTCGTTCATGCTGGCATGCTCCTTTCGGTGTTGCTGGCAGAAGCGGCAGGAGCCCGCGTCATGGCCAGGAAAGCGCTCTCGAGATCGCCGCGCCCTGCCACGCCGCGCAGCGCCGCCGGCGTGCCGTCGAAGCGCACGGTGCCGCGGTCCAGCACGATCACGCGGTCGGCATGCTCCACCTCCTGCACCAGGTGCGTGGCCCACAGCACACCGGCCTGCGCCTGCGCGGTCAGCCGCCTGACATCGCTGACCATCTGCGCCCGCGAAGCCGGATCGAGCCCCACGGTAGGCTCATCCAGCAGCAGCAGTGCCGGCTCGTGCAGCAGCGCGCGCGCCAGCTCCACCTTGCGCCGGTTGCCGCCGGACAGCTCGCGCACCGGGGCGCGCGCCCGCGCGCCCAGGCCAAACGCATCGAGCAGCCGGACGATGCGCTGAGCGGCGACGCGGCGCGGCAGCCCGTGCAGGTCCGCATGGAAGCGCAGGTTGGCCAGCACCGGCAGGTCGAGATCGATGGCGGGCTGCTGGAACACGATGCCGAGGCGCGCCAGCGCGCGCACCGGATCGCGCCGCATATCGCTACCCAGCACCGTCACGCGTCCGGCATCGGCGACGAACAGGCCGCTGAGGATCTGGAACAGCGTGGTCTTGCCCGCCCCGTTGGGACCGAGCAGCGCCACGAACTCGCCGCGCCGCACCGCGAGCGAGACCCCGTCCAGCGCCACGCGGGCGCCGAACGCCTTGCGCACGGCCTCGCAGCGCAGCGCCAGCGGCGCCTGGGTAGCGGTGATGTCAGCCAAAGCCATGCTCCTGGGGGGATGTGGTCTGCGTTGGTGGTCGGGGTTCCGGCCAAGGCCGGGAGTTCTTCCCGATGCCCGAGGTACGGAACCTGCTCCTTCCTCAGCCAGTTCGATTTCAGGTGCCGCCCGATGCAGGCGGCCCCGCGTATGCCCGAGGAGATGCAAGATGCCAGCCAGCCCGTTCCCTGCCCCGCAAGAGCAGGCTTTCCGCCATGCCGCGGCCCGCCGCCGCCGGGTTGCCACGTCCATCGCCATGGCCGCGGCGATGCTGGTGCAGCGGCCCGCTGTTGCACAACTGGACACCGCTGCTCAAAAACAGGACAGCACGGTCCTGCCCGAAGTGCTGGTAGTCGCCGCGGCGCCGCTGCCGGGTATCGGCGTCGCCAGCGACCTGGTGCCCTACACCGTGCAGACCGTGCGCGGCGATGAGCTGGACGGCAGCCGCGCCGGCAACCTGGCCGACTACCTGGCCCGCAACCTGGCCGGCGTCAACGTCAACGACATCCAGGGCAGCCCGTTCCAGAGCGACATCACCTACCGGGGCTTCCGCGCCTCATCGATCCCGGGCGTGCCGCAGGGGCTCTCGGTCTATCTCGACGGCATCCGCATCAACGAGCCGTTTGGCGACGTGATCAGCTGGGACATGATCCCGGAGGCCGCGCTCGCCAGCGTATCGCTGGTCTCCAGCGCCAACCCGGCCTATGGCCTGAACAGCCTGGGCGGCGCGCTGGCGATGACCACCCGCTCCGGGCTGGACTCGCCGGGCGTCAGCGGCGACCTGTCCTATGGCAGCGGCAGCCGCAAGCGCGCAGACCTGTCGGCCGGCGTGCGCAGCGAAGGTGGCTGGCACGCCTTCGCCGCCGGCACCCTGTTCCAGGAGCACGGCTGGCGCGACCATTCGTCGGGGCGGCTCGGCAACGTCTTCGCCAAGGCCGGCTATGAGGGCGAGGCCAACAGCGTCAATGTCTCGCTGCTGCACGGCCGCAGCACGCTGACCGGCAACGGGCTGGTGCCGTCCTACCGGGCCGACGGCAGCGCGACGTTGCCCGACATTTACCAGTCGAACCGCCGCGCCGTGTATACCCACCCGGACCAGACCCGCAACCAGGTGACCCAGGTCGCCGTCAACGGCCGCCACTGGTTCGACGACAAGACCAGCGCGGCCGCACTCGCCTATGTGCGCAACAGCCGCCGCGACACCACCAACGGCGACGTCAACCCCGGATACGAGGCCTATGCCGAAGACTGCGAAGACGGCTTCAATGACGACGGCAGCCCGCGCGGCGGCGACTGCGGGCTGACCCGCGCCGAAGGGGCGGCGCTGCATCCCGCCGTGGTCAACACCACCCATATGCGCCAGCAGACCGTCGGCATGGCGCTCAGCCTCGCCAGGGAGACCGATCGCCACGTGCTCAACGCCGGCGTCAGCCTGGACCGCAGCCGGCTGACCTATTCGCAGTTCGAGCAGCCCGGCACGTTCACCGCCGACCGCGGCGCCGTGGCCGACCCGGCCGAGCCGAATGCGCTGTTCTCCGGGGTCAGCGGCAACGCGCGCACCTTCGGCGCCTACCTGTCCGACACCTGGTCGCTGACGGCTAGCACCTTCCTGACGGCGTCGGCGAGATGGAATCTGGCGACCGTCAGCAATACGCTGCGCAACAGCGACGGCAGCGAGCAGCCGCGCGAATCCTTCACCTACCGCCGCCTCAATCCCGCGCTGGGGCTGGCGCAGAAGCTGGGCGGCGGCGTCACGGTATTCGGCGGCTACGCGCAGAACAACCGCGTGCCCACCGTGCTCGAGCTCGGCTGCGCCGACCCCACGCGCCCGTGCCGCCTGCCGGCCGGACTGCAGGCCGACCCCTACCTGAAGCAGGTGGTCTCGCACGCCTATGAAGCCGGCGTGCGCTGGCGCCCCGGCAAGGACACCGAGTTCACCGCCACGCTCTACCGCATCGACAACCACGACGACATCCTGTTCCTGCGCGCGCCCAACACCCGGCTTGGCTATTTCGCCAACTTCGACCGCACCCGCAACCAGGGGCTCGACCTGAGCGCGCGCCAGCGGGTTGGCGACGTCACGCTGCGGCTGGCCTACAGCTACCTGCAGGCCACCTACCAGGCGGCCGGCCAGCTGGCGGTTGGCGAGCGCACCATCGAGGTCCAGCCCGGCATGCGCATGGCCGGCCTGCCGCGCCACACGCTCAAGCTCGGCGCCGACTGGCAGGCGCTGGCCGGGCTGACGCTCGGCGCCGACCTGGTCGCCGTGTCCGGCAGCATCGCCAGTGGCAACGAGGACGGCCTGCGCAGCGATCCGCAGCCGGGCCAGCCGCCCAAAACCGCCGATTGGCACGTGCCCGGCTACGCCACCGTCAACCTGCGCGCCGCGTACAAGGTGAACAAGCGCTTCGAGGTCTATGCGCGCGTGGCCAACCTGTTCGACCGGCGCTACGAGACCTACGGGCAAGTGGCGAACAACGTGTTTCCCGGCGGCAGCCTGGTGCAGCCGCACGTGGCGCCCGGCGATGCCGCGACGGCGTTGTTCGTGGCGCCAGGGGCGCCGCGCAGCGTCTGGGTGGGGCTGGTGTACCGGATGTAGAGATCCAGCACCACACGGCAGAAGGCCTCCCATTCGCGCTCGTTCTGCACTCCCAGGATGGTGGTCTTGCCGTCGCCGGAAAGATGGGTCGCGCCGGCGCGCGGCGGCGGCGTGGCGCCCTGGCTGTCGCCGTCATCCCTGGCTCTGTTTGCAAAGATTTACAAATTGCACCGCGGCCAGCGCCAGCTGCGGCGGCGCGCTGGAAATCAAACATCACTTGACAGGTGGCCTTTAACCGATGACTGCGATACACGATGCTGCTCCAGTCACTTTAATCGCTAAACAGGTATGCAAGGCGTTGCAGTAGGGTTTGATCGAATGTGTTACTGAATGTAAATCACGTAACTTGGATGCACGTGGTTCCGCTGGCATCGCGATGCGATGCCGGTAGCCCTGAGTAGTGGGGACGTCATGCAGCATTCCAATCGATTCACGTGCGGCCTGAGCCGTACGCTGGCATCCGGCCACAGCAGCCGGAACGGCCGTGCCGGCAAGACGCACGCTACCGGCGCTCAGGCAATTCGACATCGACGCCATCTCGGCCGTGCGCAGCACCTGCCGGCGCAGCACGGTCCGCCTCCCTCCGGCCGACCCCCGTTACAAGCCTGCCGTCCGCCCATCCACCTTGAGCGAAGTCGGTCCTGCCGCTGTCCGGCGCACCTCGTGCGCTGAAGCGATCGCGCCAACAAGCACCAACAAGAGGCCTGTCCGGGTTGCGGTCCCGGCCTCGGAACAACGCAGCAACCATTATTTCAAAAGGCGGGGAATGCCATGGCGCTCTATGCTCTGCGTGAACTCACGCTGCATTCGGTCGGACCGTTCGGGGCCATGATCGAAGCGGGTCAGCGTGCCATCGATTTCTGGGGCGAGTCCATCGCCTGGCTGCCAGGGATGCGCGAGGCCGGCGCCGCGCTTGATTTGTTCACCCGGCTGACCAAGTCCTATGGGAAGCCCGGCTTCGGCATCGGCGAGATCATCGCGTGCGGGCACCGGGTGGCCGTCACCGAAACCGTGCTGATCGAGGCGCCCTTCTGCCGGCTGCTGCATTTCAGGAAGGACATGCCATGCCCCGGTCCCCGCGTGCTGCTGGTGGCGCCGCTCTCTGGCCACTACGCCACGCTGCTGCGCCCGACGGTCGAAGCATTGCTGCCCGGGCATGATGTCTACATCACCGACTGGACCGATGCGCGCATGGTCCCGCTCGACGCCGGCGGCTTTGACCTTGGCGGCTACGTCGACTACCTCAAGACATTCATCCGATACCTCGGCGCCGGCACGCATGTCGTGGCGGTATGCCAGCCGGGGGTCCCGCTGCTCTGCGCGGTCGCCCAGATGGCCGAGGACGACGAGCACGCCCAGCCCCGCTCCATGACGCTTATCGCCGCGCCGATCGACACCCGCGTCAGCCCGACGGCGGTCGACCAGTTCGCGCAGAAATATTCGCTGCCTTGGTTCGAATCGAATGTCATCGAACGGGTACCCGACAGTTACCCCGGACGCGGACGACGGGTCTATCCGGGCTTCCTGCAGCTTGCTGGCTTCGTCTCGATGAACGTCGCACGCCACGCCGGCGCGCATCTTGACTATTACCGCCACCTCGTCGACGGCAGGCAGCACGAGGCCGCCCGGCATCGCCAGTTCTATGACGAGTACAACGCCGTGCTCGACGTGCCGGCCGAGTACTACCTGGAAACCATCCAGAAGGTTTTCCTGGAGCATCACCTGTGCCGCGGCTGCATGGAAGTCGGCCAGCGCCGTGTCCACCCCGAAGCCATCACCAATGTTTCACTGCTGACGATCGAAGGCGGCGAGGATGACATCACCGGCCGCGGCCAGACCGAAGCGGCCCACGCGCTCTGCGCAGGACTTTCCGCCGACAGGAAAGAACACCTGGTCGTTGACGGCGTGGGTCACTACGGGACGTTCGCCGGCCAGGGATTCCGGCAATCCATCCTGCCGGCCATTACGCGGCTCATTCAACGGTGCGCGGACTGAGCGCAATGTCACATGCTCGGCAGAGGTGGCCCTGACCCGCCGTGAACAGAGCAGCCCTCAGGCATCCGCGATATCGCCACGACAGACGATGTGGCGCTTTGTGAAATCCGGGCCGTGGTCGGGCAGTGATCAATCGCCGAGTGCCGCTTTCATGCGGACAGGCATGAAAGTCATGTTGTTAATGCATCTAAGCGCGTATGCTGGAACTGCCACCTTGGCAAGCAACGCACCAGGAGCACTCCATGGCCAAGAGTCAACTACGCAGCACTCGCGAACCGAAAAAGCCCAAGCAGCCCAAGAAGCCGGCAGTGCCGGCAACCCCGTTCAGCACGGTCCATTCGAGGGTTGGGAACGAAGGCGTCGCCAAGAAGAAGACGTAAATCAGTTGGCCGCGGATACGCGGCACAGTGATGACACGCAACTTGTAATGTTCACCAAAAGGAATTGATTTGATATCTCCACATTGAAAGCGCAGACCGCTTCGGGAGGCGCATCATGATCCATTACAACACGGACCCCACTTTTCGCGGGCTTCCGCTCACTGCCGAGCAAGACGCGGAAATTCGTCACTACCTGAAGAGGAAGGCCAGGCTGGGCAAGCCATGGAATACCCCTGAGCTGCGCGGGATGCTTGAGGACATGCTGCTGCCGCCGAGAACCGAGGACGACAGCCGGAGCGACATCCCGCGCGACGCAGTGGCCGCCGCAGAGCGCGCGGCCGCGTTCGTCGACCAGGACATGGAGCCAATCGAGGCGTTTGAGGAATTGCATGCCGCGATGGAAGCCGAGAGCATGAAAGGGAATACGCACTAGCCGAACGCTCCGCGCAGGTAGTGAGCGTAGCAGCCCGGTCCGGTCAAGGGCGTAGAGCGCAGGACGACAACATGGCACTAAGCTTCCCCAACCCCAGCCGCAGCTATGATGAGTCCAGGCATGGCGTGTGGTTCTGGGGTTATGACAACGCACGCGAAATCTCCTTCCTTGTGGACGACCGCGTACTGATGAATTTCGACGCCGCACTCGGCTCTGACGAAGCTGGGATGCTGGCCTCCTTTGACCGGCATCGCAATGAGATCCTGAAGATGGCCATGGCGCTCTATGCCGAGGGGCCGCAGACTCTCTACCTGCTGCACTAAGAATGCGCGCCTGCCGGCAAGCCCGCCCTGCCGCCAGGGTTGCCGCGGTCTGGTTGCTGGTGGCCGTCATGGCCACCGGGGCCTGGCTGCTGCCGCGCATCGCGCAGCCGCCGCAATATCATCGTTTTGCCGATCCTTATGTCTGCTTCGGCATGCCCCACTGCCTCGACATCGGCTCGAACCTGCTGTTCCTGCTCGCGGGCGCGGCTGGCCTGCGCTATCTGGCCACCTCCACCGGCAGTCGTGCGTTTATCGCACCGGCCGAGGCCTGGCCCTACCGGGTGCTTTTTCTCGCGGTCTTCCTCGTGGGCCTGGGCTCGGCCTATTACCACCTGGCACCGGACAACCAGCGGCTGGTGTGGGACCGGGCTCCGCTGGCGCTCGCGCTGATGGCCTGGCTGGGCGCCAACGTGTGCGAGCGCGCCAGCCTGAAGGCCGGCTTGCGGCTGCTGCCGCTGCTGCTGATCGTGGGGCCGGCCAGCGTCGGCTACTGGGCATGGAGCGAAGCCCGCGGCAGCGGCGACCTGCGCCCCTACCTGCTGATCCAGGCCTGCGCCATCGTGGTGGTGCCGCTGCTGCTCTGCCTCTATGCACCGCGCTACACTGGCGACCGGGATGTGCTGGCCATCACCGGCTGCTATGTGCTGGCCCTGGTTTGCGATGTACTGGACCACCAGATCGCTGCGCTGACGGGACTGGTTAGCGGGCACACGCTCAAGCACGTGATCGCCGCGCTGGCCGTCTATGGCGTCGTGCTCCGGCTGAAGCGGCGCCGCCTCGTGGAGGAAGGAACATGACCGTGTCCGAATCGCGTGGCCAGGCGCACGCGCCGCGCGTGCCCGCAATGCTGGGCGCCGACGTACGGCCGCGCGAAGTTTGGGCATGGGCCATGTACGACTTTGCCAACTCGGGCTATACCACGGTGGTCATCACCGCGTTGTTCAATGCCTATTTCGTCGCCGTCGTGGCCGGCAATGCCCCGTGGGCCACGCTGGCCTGGACCGGGGCGCTTTCCCTCTCCTATGCGCTGGTGGTGCTCACCGCGCCCTTCGTCGGCGCCTACGCTGACCTGCGCGCCGCCAAGAAAACACTGCTTGCCGTGACGACCGCAGGTTGCGTGGTATTCACCGGGCTGCTCTATTTCGCGCAGCCCGGAACACTTGTCCTGGCTATTTCGTGCGTGGTCCTGTCCAACCTGTTCTTCGGCAGCGGCGAAAACCTGATCGCCGCCTTCCTGCCGTCGCTCTCCACCGCCCGCGCCCTGGGCAGGGTGTCCGGCTGGGGCTGGAGCCTTGGCTATATCGGGGGCCTGGTCACGCTGGGCGCATGCCTGCTCTATGTCAACTGGGCCAGCGCGCGCGGCGACGCCGCCAGCCAGTTCGTGCCCGTCACCATGCTGATCACGGCCGCCATCTTTGCCCTGGCGAGCCTGCCGACCTTCCTGCTGCTGCGCGACCGTGGCGTGCCGCAGGTCGCTGCGGCGGCCGCGCCGGCTGGCGAACAGGCCATCGGCACGGCCTGGGCCAGAGTCTGGCAACGCCTCGGCCAGCTGCGCCAGTTTCGCGACCTGCGCCGCTTCCTGCTGTGCACCGTGTTCTACCAGGCCGGCATCCAGGCAGTGATCACGCTGACCGCCATCTACGCCAACCAGGCCATGGGCTTCACCATGCAGCAGACCCTGACGCTGGTACTGGTGGTCAACCTGACGGCAGCGGCCGGCGCCTTCCTGTTCGGGCCTGTGCAGGACCGCATCGGCCACGTGCGCGCCATTGCCCTGACGCTGCTGGGCTGGATCCTGACCATCCTGCTGGCGTATGCCGCGCGCGAAGCGCCGCTGTTCTGGCTCGCCGCCAATGTGGCCGGCCTGTGCCTGGGCGCCGCCCAGTCCGCCGGACGGGCCATGGTCGGACTGCTGGCCCCGCCCTCGCGCGCGGCCGAGTTCTTTGGGCTCTGGGGGCTTGCGGTCAAGCTGGCCTCGATCGCCGGGCCGCTGACCTATGGCATGGCAAGCTGGCTGACGGGTGGCGATCACCGCCAGGCGCTGCTGGTTACGGGCAGCTACTTCGTCGTCGGGCTGGTGCTGCTGTGCGGGGTCAACACCGTGCGCGGGCGGCGGGCCGCCTTGCGCGCCGAGCGAATGGTGGGGCTGGAAACCAGGTACGTCGCCGCCACTGCCGGACCCGCTAGCGGGTAGGCACGCGCACTGCGGCCTAGAATGAAACTGCCCTTTGGCGAATGAATCGCCTTGTCCGCTTCCAGGTGTTGGCACGATGGCGAGGTTGCTGCGCGTGCGCGCGTTACTTGCCTGGAATCGCGCCTCAGGAGGGATAGGCCATGACGGCAATCGAAACGCCCTCTCCGGGAACATATCCCGGCCGCTACTGGCATTTCCTGGACGACGGCCGCATGCAGTGCGACCTGTGTCCGCGCCACTGCCGCCTGCATGAGGAGCAGCGCGGGGCCTGCTTCGTGCGTCAGCGGCTTGGCGGGCGGATGCTGCTGACCGCCTATGGCCGCTCATCCGGATTCTGCATCGACCCGATCGAAAAGAAGCCGCTCAACCACTTCTACCCGGGCAGCGCCGTGCTGTCGTTCGGCACGGCAGGCTGCAACCTGGCCTGCAAGTTCTGCCAGAACTGGGACATCAGCAAGTCACGTGAAATGGAAACACTGGCCGTGGCAGCCATGCCCGAAGCCATTGCCGAAGCGGCTGCGACCCACCACTGCAAGAGCGTGGCTTTCACCTATAACGACCCGGTGATTTTCGCCGAGTACGCAATGGACGTTGCCGATGCCTGCCGCGAACTGGGCATCCTTGCGGTGGCAGTAACCGCCGGGTATATCGGCGAGCAGGCGCGGCGCGATTTCTATAGCCGGATGGACGCGGCAAACGTCGACCTGAAGGGCTTTACCGACGCGTTCTATGTGGCATTCACCGGCGCACACCTGCAGCCAGTGCTGGATACGCTCCTGTACCTGAAGCACGCAACCAAAGTCTGGTTCGAGATCACAACCCTGCTCATTCCCGGCAAGAATGACAGCGATGAGGAGATCCGCGCAGAGGCCCGGTGGATCGCGAGGGAACTTGGCACCGACATCCCGCTGCACTTTACGGGGTTTCATCCCGACTACAAGATGCGCGACGTGCCGCCGACGCCGTTCTCCACGCTGGCGCACGCCCGCAGGCTCGCGATCGACGAGGGGCTGCGTTACGTGTACACCGGCAATGTCCACGACACTGAAGGCGCAACCACCTATTGCCCCGCCTGCCGTGCACCGTTGATCGTGCGCGACTGGCATGCGATCGAGAGCTATCGCCTCACGCCCACCGGAACCTGCCCCGACTGCTTTGAACCGGTTGCCGGCTGTTTCGGGCATTTCGAGCATCACTTCGGGCGGCGCCGTATTCCCGTGCACATCGGAACGTAACCCATCGTGCAGCGCTGACGGCCCATGCCAGCAAACCTCACTCCGGAGTACAAGCAGGCCGAACAGGCCTATCGGCTGGCACGCCAGCCGCGCGAGCAGCTCGAATGCCTGAAGGAGATGCTCCGTGTCATCCCCAAGCACAAGGGAACCGAGCGTCTGCAGGCCGATATCAAGTCGCGGATCAGGGAACTGACGCAGGAATCTGCGGCCCACGGGAAGGCGGCCCACAGGGGGCCGTCACATGCGGTGCATCCCGAAGGCGCTGCCCAGCTCTGCCTGATCGGCCCGTCCGGTGCGGGAAAATCCAGCCTGCATGCGCGGCTGACAGGATCGGGCAGCGAGGGCGGGGCCTATCCCCACCCGACCCAGTTACCGGTTCCCGCCATGTTGCCGTTCGAGGACATTGCATTTCAGCTGGTGGATCTGCCACCTGTCTCAGCCGAATTCATGCAACCCGGGCTCACCGACATAGTGCGGGTGACAGACGGCGTACTACTCGTGGTCGACCTGAGCGCGCCGGATTGTACTGAACAGCTGGCACTGATTCTCCGGCGACTCGCCGAAGCAAGGATAAACCTGTTGGAGCGCTGGCCGGGTCAGGCGGACAGCCCTGCAGCATCGGCGGCGGCTGGCCTGTTCAGTGTCCACCTCCCTGCGCTGTTGCTGGCCAACAAGGCCGATCTCGCGAACCCGGAGGATGCAGCGGTGCTCGAAGACCTCCTCGGCGTACATTTTCCGGCGCTCGCGACCTCGGCAACCCGCGGACAAGGACTGGCCGAGATCGGGCCGTTTCTTTTCAGAGCCCTGAGCATCGTGCGTGTCTACACCAAGGCACCCGGGAAACCGGTCGACCAGAGTCGGCCTTTTACGATGCGCCGCGGCGACACCGTACTGGACGTCGCCCTGCGGGTGCACCCGGATCTCGCGCGGACGTTCAAATTTGCTCGCATCTGGGGGAGCGGCAAGTTCAGCGGACAGCAGGTGGGCGCCGATCATCCGGTGGCCGATCGAGACGTGGTGGAACTGCATTCGTAAGCACATCGCTGGCCAAAGCCAGGCCGCACCGAACTGGTTGACGGGGCCCGGCAGCAGGCGAGCGACGATGACATAGACTAAATGACTGTCCGTCGCGTGCCTGGTGCCGCTTTGCAACCATGCAACGTCCATGACAACGTTGACGCGGGCTAACGGCGATGGCAGACGCGCGACTACGCTTCTGCATAACGCGCGGCCGGTTGGTCCCGCATGACTGCCGTGCGGGATTGCGGTGCAACTTCTCGCACGGAGGTATGCCATGACTACGTACGTCATCCTCAGCCGTCTCGCTCCTGACGCGTTCACGGATCCCAAGGACATGAAGAAACTCGCCGCCACGGTGGCCGAGAAGATCAAGACCGAATGCCCTGCCGTCACCTGGAAAGACAGCTATCTGACACTCGGACGCTTTGACGTGGTGGACATTGTCGAGACGGACGACCTGAAGCAACTGGAGCGTGCGGCGTTGATCATCCGAGGCTACGGCCACGCCGCGACCGAGACGCTGCAAGCGACGCCGTGGGACAAGTTCATCGCGTCCCTGTAGGTGGCCCCTGTAGGTGGCCCCTGTAGGTGGTCCCTGTAGGTGGCCCCTGTAGCGCGGATCGATGGTTCAGGCGGCTCGCGCGGCGGGCGGCACGGCCGGATTCAGGTTGACCTGTTCGTCGGCCGCCCTATAATCAAAGTGCTGGCTGAGACACGCTTTCATAGAGCGGAGGTAGGTCAGCGAAATGATCATGTTCCCCAGATGGTTTACTGGTTGAAGCGTGATCGTGCAGGCGACATATGCCTGCAGGTCCGAGCCGGATCATGAGTTGCTGACCCGGTTCGGACGCCCCCAAATGGCTGGAAGCACCGAGCAAGGTGCTTTTTTGTTGGGTACTCCCTAGATATCGGGAGCAAGCAGGAGTCCGCTTTTCACGGTGTGGATCAGCGCGAGACGATCTTCGACTGCCTTGCGCAGGACTTCTCGTCCCCTAAATGGATCCGTCAGGTAACTGGCGTACTGGCTTTCCCGAATCTGCACCTTGAGGCTCATCATCGTCGATCCGCTCTCCGGCCATGTCACCGTGAACGCCGGATGGCCGTCAGCGCATTCAACGAAAGCCGTGTCAGGCGACGCAAAACAGGAGTCAGCGCCCTGGGCCAGGAACTGGAGATCCTTGTCCTTGAACTCGTAAGTTGCCATGTTTTTCTCCCATCGCGCAGAAGATCGCGGCGTGGACGTCATCAGCGCGGTCAGCAGCACATCCGCTCATTCCCATGTTAATACGCCTGCAGCATCTCGGCAGACGTGCTGGCGTGCTTCGCGGCGGTGCGCCAGCAGGCCGCCAAGGCAAACATGCCGCACGGCCTTCGCCGTGCGGCATGCTGGTTACCTGCGTGCGCTGGCCGCGGCCGCGCGGGATCAGTCGGCCTCGACCTTCATCGTCTTCAGCAGCGGCTGCCACTTGTCGCTTTCGGCCTTGAGCCAGGTCTTCAGCCCCTCCGGCGTCTGCTTGTCGGCGGGCACAATCTCGGCGCCCAGGTCATCGAGGCGCTTGGCTACCACCGGATCCTTCAGCGCCTGCTGCAATGCCTTGGTCAGCCGCGCCACCACTGCCGGAGGCGTGCCCTTGGGCGCGTAGACACCATGCCAGACCTTCATGGAAAAGCCCTTCATCCCGCCTTCCTGCAGCGTCGGCGCATTGGGCAGCGCCTTGATGCGATTGGGCGTGGTCACGCCATACAGCTTGACGCGGTTGGCGTTGATATGCGGTAGCGTGGAGGTAGTCTGGTCGCACAACAGGTCGACCTGGCCGCCCAGCAGGGCCGTCATCGCAGGCCCCGTGCCCTGGTACGGGACAGAGGTCATCTTGACGTTCACCGCTTCCTCGAACAGGAGACCGCACAACTGCGACACCGCGCCGAGGCCGGCATTGGCCAGCGACACCTTGTCCTTGTTCTGCGATACGTACTTCACCAGTTCAGCCGCGTTGCCGGGCGGCAGATCCTTGCGGCCGAGCAACGTCATCGGCACATCGGCAACCTGGCCGACATATTCGAAATCCTTCAGCGGGCTGTACGACAGCTTCTTGTACAGCGCCGGCGCCGTGGCCATGCCGTTGTGGTGGATCAGGATGGTGTAGCCATCGGGCTGCGCGCGCGCGACGAACGCCGCCGCGACCGTCCCGCCGGCGCCGAGGCGGTTTTCCACCACCACGCTCTGCCCCAGCTCCCTGGCCATCGCCTGCCCGAGTGCGCGCGACACGACATCGGTGGGTCCGCCTGCCGAGAACGGCACCACCAGCGTGACCGGCTTTGACGGATAGGCATCCGCAGCCAGCGCCCCACTGGCGAGCGCCAGGCCCAGCGCCGCGCCCACCATCCATTGCCAACCCTTGCCCTGCACTGCCTGCGTCACCATCGTTGCCGTCTCCATGCTGCCGGCACGTGTGCGCGCCGGTCTGTTATCGATCGGCCGCCAGATTGCAGGACAAGGTTACGGCTGGCTATTTGGATTTCCCGAACGGGCCATATGGCAAAACAGAATGTCCGGCAGACATCGAAGGACTGGCAAGCATGCCGCGGCGGCAAGCCGCGCATGTCAGGGTGTCACTGGCAGGCGCGGGGCTCTTTCGCGCGGATGCGCCCGAGTGCCTTGAGGAAACGGTAACCCTGGAGCGTGACCTGCGGCCGGCTGACGCTGGGGCCGACCCGTTCCAGCGTAATCAGCTGGTGCGCGAGCAGCGCTTCCACATCGGTCCGGTCCAGCTCGGGCGGGTCGCTGCTGTCGTTGACAAGGACCAGGGTGGCAAATTCGTGATGACTCAGCACAGGCGTCTCCTCGGCAAACATGGGTAGTGTGTTGCAACGGGACTGCGCTAGCGCCCTCCGAGGGCCGGTCTGGTGGTGCAGACCCTGTTGTCCGGGGGTGCTTGAGATTGGATCGCGACACTTACGGTTTGCGCCGCGAGTGTTCATCTTAGTCGGTCACCCGAGACTGTTCAATGCCAGATGCAGGATGGCGGGCCGGTGCATTATCCTCACATTGCCCTGCCCATCGGCGCTCGCGCGTCGCAGCGCAACATGCCGACGCAGCGGCTATGTCCGACCGGTTGGCCGGTATGCGATTTACCGCCGCGCCCACGGAACGCCGACGGCCAGGACCTATGACAGACAGCCGCCTCAGCCATGCACACGACTCCCTCCGTTGCCATCGGCAAACGACTCGCGCCGCCGCGCTTCCTGGTGTGCGCCGCGATCCTGATCGTCGCGACAGGCGCGGCGGCAGCGCTCGGCGCGCAGCTGCGCATCGCGCTGCTGATCGGCTTCGATATCGCCGCACTGGTCTTCCTTGGCGCCGCGCTGCCGCTGTTGCGCGCCGATGCCGCCGCGATGCGGCGCACCGCCGAGCTCAACGACGCCAACCGGCCCGCATTGCTGGCCATCACCGTGCTGCTGTCGATGGTCATCCTGGTAGCGATCGGCACGCTGGTCGCGCGCCCCGGGACGCCGCACTGGCTCGACGTCGCGCTGATCGTCGCGACGCTGATCCTGTCCTGGCTCTTCGCCAATACCGTGTTCACGCTGCACTATGCACACCTCTTCTACCTGCAGTCCCCCACCGGCGACCGGCGCGGGCTGGAGGTGCCCGGCGTGAGGGAACCCAGCTACTGGGACTTCCTGTATTTCAGTTTCACGCTGGGCATGACTTTCCAGACATCGGACATCACCATCCACGGCGCGCATATGCGCAGGGTGGCGCTGGCGCACTGCATGGCTGCGTTCCTGTTCAACATGGGGATCCTGGCGTTCACCGTGAACGCTCTTGGCGGCCTGTAGCACGGAAGTACGGCGCACCCGGCCTTCATCTGTCTGACATATACGCCCGCCAGAATCCGTGACGTCATTCAAGCCACGGAGTCGTCATGACCCAAACAATTGAAGTCCGCGGGCTTTCCAAATCGTTCCGCGCGGACCGCAAGGCGCTTGACGAGGTCACGCTGAGCGTTGCCCCCGGCGAAATGGTTGCCCTGCTGGGTGCCTCGGGATCGGGCAAGTCGACGCTGCTGCGGCATATGGCCGGCTTTGTCACCGCCGATGCAGGCGAGATCCTCGTCAACGGCCGCCCGGTGCAGCGCGATGGCCGCCTGGCCCGCAACGTGCGCCATGTGCGCGGCGAGATCGGCTTCGTCTTCCAGCAGTTCAACCTGGTGGGCCGGCTGCCGGTCATCACCAATGTGCTGGTCGGCATGCTGGCGCGCATCCCGAAATGGCGCAGCCTGTTCCGCATCTTCAAGGCCGATGAACTGCGCGCCGGCCTCGATGCACTCGCCCAGGTTGGTATAGACGACTATGCGTTTCAGCGCGCGTCGACGCTGTCGGGCGGCCAGCAACAACGTGCGGCAATCGCGCGCACGCTGGTGCAGAACGCGCGCGTGATCCTGGCCGACGAACCGATCGCCTCGCTCGACCCGGAATCGTCGCGCCGCGTGATGTCGCTGCTCACGCAGATCAACCGCACGCGCAAGGTGGCGGTGGTGGTATCGCTGCACCAGGTGGACGTGGCCATGCGCTACTGCCCGCGCGTGGTGGCGCTGCGCCACGGCAAGGTGGTCTATGACGGCCCGTCGGCGGCGCTGACGTCGGCCATGCTGCGCGACCTGTACGGCACCGAGGCCGACGAGCTGCTGCACGATGCCGCAACGGATGCGGACGAACCCGCCGCGGCAATGCCCGCGCCGGCGATGGTCACCATGAACCTGGCCGCGGCCTGAGCGCCGCCCTTACCCGCAGTCTTCCTCCCAAGCTTTCCCAATCGGAGTTGTCCATGCTTCGCAGAACCTTTGTCGCCGTCGTTGCTTCCGGCCTCGTCGCCCTGCCGGCCCTGCCCGCCTTTGCCCAGGACGCCAAGAGCCTGAACATCGGCTTTATCTCGACGGAATCGTCGTCGAACCTGAAGGCCGCCTGGCAGCCGCTGATCGACGATCTCAGCAAGACGCTGGGCGTCACGGTCAAGCCGTTCTTCGCCTCGGACTATGCGGGCATCATCGAAGGCATGCGCTTCAACAAGGTCCAGATCGCCTGGTTCGGCAACAAGTCCGCCATGGAAGCGGTGGACCGCGCCAGCGGCGAAGTGTTCGCCTCGGTGATCGACAAGGACGGCAACCCGGGTTACTGGTCTCTGCTGATCATCAACAAGGACAGCGACCTGAAGAGCGTCGGGGACGTGATCAAGCGCGGCAAGGAGCTGAGCTACTGCGCCGGCGATCCCAATTCGACCTCGGGCACCGCGGTGCCGGGCTACTACCTGTGGACCGCCAACAAGGTCGATCCGAAGACGCTGTTCAAGGCCGTGCGCATCGGCAACCATGAAGCCAACCTGCTGTCGGTGCTGAACAAGCAGGTGGACGTGGCGGTGAACAACACCGAAAACATGGAACGCTACCGCATCAACACGGGCAAGAATCCCTTTGACCAGGTGCGCGTGCTGTGGAAGTCGCCGCTGATCCCGGCCGACCCGATGGTCTACCGCAAGGACCTGTCGCCTGAGTTGAAGAAGAAGATCCAGACCTTCTTCGTCAACTACGGCAAGGGCGCCGACGCCGCACGCGAGAAGCAGGTGCTGGCCGCGCTGACCTACCAGGGCTTCCGCCCCTCCAGCGATGCGCAGCTGGTGCCGATCCGCCAGATCGAGCTGGCCCGCGAAAAGGCCAAGATCGAGACCGACACCACGCTGGCCGCTGCCGACAAGGACAAGCGCCTGGCCGACGTCTCGCGCCGCCTGGCCGAGCTGGACAAGGCCGCCGCGGCCACCACCGCGCAGTAAGCTGCGCCTTGCACGGGGCCGGCCTGTCGCCGGCCCCGTGCCATTTCCTCACTCCCTGCTTCAATCCGGATTGCCCATGACCGCCACTGCCACGCCCGGCCTGCCCCCGTCGTCTCGAAACCCTGTCAGGCCGCCGCGCACGTCCCTTGCCATGATGCTGACCTGGGCGGTCGTACTGGCCTTGCTCGGCCTGTCCTGGCAAGGCGCCGACATGCGCCCGCTGGACCTGCTGCGCGATTCCGACAACATGGCGAAATTCGCCGCGGAATTCTTCCCGCCTGATTTCCGCGACTGGCGTCACTACCTGGACGAAATGCTCGTCACCGTGCAGATCGCGCTGTGGGGTACCGCCATGGCGGTCGCGATGGCGGTGCCGCTGGGGTTGCTGTGCTCGGCCAATATCGTGCCGGCGTGGATCTACCAGCCGGCGCGCCGCGTCATGGACGCCTGCCGGGCCATCAATGAGATGGTGTTCGCGATGCTGTTCATCGTCGCCGTCGGGCTGGGGCCGTTCGCTGGCGTGCTGGCAATCTGGATCCACACTACCGGCGTGCTTGCCAAGCTGTTTGCGGAAGCGGTCGAGGCAATCGACCCGCGGCCGGTTGAAGGCGTGCGCGCCACCGGCGCCAGCCCGGTCGAAGAGATCGTCTATGGCGTGATTCCGCAGGTGCTGCCGCTGTGGCTGTCGTTTGCGCTGTACCGCTTCGAGTCGAACGTGCGTTCGGCGTCGGTGGTGGGCATCGTCGGCGCCGGCGGCATCGGCTCCGTGCTGTGGGAAATCATCCGGAGCTTCCAGTATGGGCAGACCTGTGCGGTGATGCTCATCATCATCCTGTTTGTGTCGGCCATCGACATTATTTCCGCGCAGATCCGCAAGGTGTTGGTGTGAGCGACATGCTGACGATCGAACGCATCGAAGCCCTCTTCGCCAGCCATGGCACCGAATGGTATGGCGGTGAATCCATCAGCCAGACCGCCCATGCGCTGCAGTGCGCGCAATTGGCCGAACAGGCCGGCGAGCCCGATGCGCTGGTCGTGGCGGCCCTGCTGCACGACATCGGCCACCTGATGCTGGCCGAAAGCACCACCACCGACATGCGCCACCAGGAGGCCGCCGCCGACGCGCTCGCCGCGCTGTTCGGCGAGGATGTCACCGAGCCCGCGCGGCTGCACGTCGCCGCCAAGCGCTACCTGTGCGCGGTCGACCGCTCCTACTTCGACACACTGTCGCCCGCTTCGGTGCAGAGCCTCGCGTTGCAGGGCGGGCCCTATGACGCAGCCCGCGCCGAGGCGTTTGCCGCCAGCGCCCATGCCGACGCCGCGGTGCGCCTGCGCCGCTACGACGACCTGGCCAAGGTGGTCGACATGGCCACGCCACCGCTGGCACACTATCTCGCTATCGCCGCGCGCTGCGCGCGCGCTCCTTTGTGAATGGCATGAACGGATCGCAGGGAACGGCCGAAGCCGTGCTGGCGCTACGCGAGGTGCGTGGTTCCGACGCCGAATTGCGGCACCTGTCGGCGCTGCTTGCCGCCATGGATGATGAGCCGCCGCTGTCGCTGGAAACGATGCGCGAGCGGTATGCGACCATGCGGCGCTATCCGGACTATCGTTGCTACATGATGGTGGATGCTGACGGGATACCGCTTGGCACCTTCAGCCTGCTGGTGTTTCCTGTGATGGTTCACGACGGGCGGCCTGAGGCCATCGTCGAAGCCGTCGTGGTGGCGCCGCACGCGCGCGGCATGGGTGTGGGCAAGGCGATGATGCGGGAGGCCATGCGGCTGGCGCGGGAGGCTGGGGCTGGAAAGCTGGCGCTGTCGTCAAATGCGCGGAGGCTGCAGGCGCATCGGTTTTATCGGGGGTTGGGATTTGTTGAGCATGGGGTTAGTTTTAGTGTTGGGCTTTGAGCGCGGCTGTCGCGGCTGGTGACATGCTGTCGGCCGTTGACGCGCCTGGTTCCGCCCTCCTGGGCGGGTCACTTTTTGCCCGAGCGGCAAAAAGTAACCAAAAAACGCGTCGCCTGAGCGGCTGGCTATCAAGTTGGCGGTGTGAGTGGTTCGGGCGGTGGTGATTCCGTTCGATGTGGCTAGTGGTTCGAACCTGCTACGCCAGGTGAGTTTGGGATAGAGGCTGCGTCGATCCACTATTGAACGATCCCCATGCCGGGCGTAGGCCGCCTGCTGCCGGCGTCAACGCGAGGACGCCTACGGCTGCGCTGCGCGCGCTCAGTATCGTAGGTCGGGGGCTCCGGCACGGAGTGCGTCGCTGCGCTCGCACAGCGCCGTCGTGAGTGTCTTCGGGCCTGAAGCCGGACGAGGACGTGGGCGGTTGCGCTGCCCTAGGGCCGGCGCGCAGCGCAGCCGTAGGCGTTCCTACCATGCCGCCAGCAGCAGGGGCCACCCACAGCTCTGGGCTCGTTCAAACATCGCGTCAATCCCGAGCCACCGTGGCGCACCAAGGCGTCAGGCAGTCTTGCTCTGCGACGAAGCCAGACCCCGTACGAGAGCCGCGGCCCACTACGATAAGAGTGGCCGCCCGCAGGGCCGTAAACGCGCTTTTTGGTTACTTTTTGCCGCTCGGGCAAAAAGTGACCCGCCCAGGAGGGCGGAATCAGGCGGTTCAACAGCCGACAGCATGTCATCAACGGCGACAGCGGCCGCTTAAACAGCCGACAGCATGCCACCACCAGCGACAACGGCAACAAAAGCTCAGCTACACATCCCCCACCCCCACCACCCGCGCCAAAGCATCCGCCGACGCCCGCAACGCCCCACTGTTATCGATCTCCACCAGCATGCAGCCATCCGGAACATCAAACACCTGCCCCGCACGCACCAGCCGCCGCGCGATCGACTCATCTGACTCACGCCCACGCTGACGCAACCGCGCCGCCAGCACCTCCGGCTTGACCCGTACATGGATAGCGCAAAGCTTCGGATATCGCGCCACCGCCTGCGGCAGGTACTCCCGCGATCCATTGACGATCACCGTCAATCCTGCAGCCAGCCACTGCTCGATCTCGACCCCAATCCCATAGTGCAGCCCATGGCTGTGCCAGTTCAGCGCCAGGCATCCAAGCGCCTGGCGGCGCTGGAACTCATCGGGACTAAGGGCCACCGATGCTTCATTGGCATCGGCCTCGCGCGTGATATAGCGATGCGCCACCACGACGCGATCGTCGAGCCCCAACCGCTCGCGCAGCGCGCGCAGCAGCGAATCCTTGCCGCTGCCGGACGGCCCCATTACGTAGAACAGGCCACTGCCGTCAGACTTGATTCCCGTACTCATGCGTCCAGGTACGCCGCGCCGGCGCCATCGTTGATACTGCCATCGAAGCCATAGTGGCGACCGACGATAAAGTCGTCGCCAGCGCGCGGCTGCACGAATACGCTGATGCCATCGACATGCAGCGGCGTTTCCAGCAGCTTGCCGCTATCCGCCGACAGCCGTGCCAGCGCGGCAGCCTCGCTGGCGGCATCGAGCATGCCGGTCAGCGTGATATGGAAGACAAAGGTCTCGAACACGTACGGATAGCCCCAGGCATCGAGCATGCGGCGCTGTGCCGCGCTCAGCTGCTCCGGCCTGCGTCGTGCCAGTTCGGCCTGGGCCGGCGGCGCCCGGAAGCGCTCGAATGCCACCACGCTGGCATCGGCCAGCGCCTGCATCGGCAGTGACGCTTCGGCCAGGCACCATGCGACAAAGCCCCGCAGCGAGCGCAACGCCAGCGGCGCGTCGAACGCTTCGCGGCCGCGCGCAAATTCTCGTGCCGCGGCGTCGAGCTGCGCGCCGTCGGTGCCGGCGGCAAGCCGGAACGGCGGCTTCAGCGTGGCATGCAGGCCATAGTGGGCCGGCGCCCGCACCCGCTCTAAGGGCGGCGCCGTGAACCCGGACGGCATGGGCATGGCCGCACCGGTATCGGCATCGCGGCCAAGCCACTGGCTGCCGAAGGCACGGAACGGCTCGCCCGGCGCCAGGTAGATCGCGTAACGGTGAGCATGCATGGTCATGCCGCCAGTGTACCGGCGTCGGCAAGATCGACCAGCGGCGGCATCGCCGCGGCATGCTTCAGTTCGCCATTGACGATGGTGGCGCAGACGCGCGGCGCACCGGGCTGCCTGTCGTCGACCAGGATCGCGTCGGCGCGCAGGCCCGCTGCCAGCGTGCCGCGATCGCGCAGTCCGGCGGCACGCGCAGGATTGCGCGACACGAGGTGCCACGCGCCCTGCAGATCGAGCACGCCCAATTGCGCCAGGCGCAGCGCCGCCTGCAGCGGCGCCGGGTAGTAGTAGTCGGAAGCGAGCACCGTGCACAGGCCGGCGGCCACCATCTCGGTCGCATTGGGCGCGCCGGTGTGGCTGGTGCCGCGCACCACGTTGGGCGCGCCGAACACGATGTCGTCGCCCAGCTGGCGCGCCAGCGTGGCGGCGTCGATGGTCAGCGGAAACTCGGCGATACGGCAGCCGCGGCGGTGGTAGTGCTGGCGCGTAACCACGTCCGGGTCGTCATGCGAAGCCACCGGCAGGCCGGCCGCGCGCGCGGCGGCGATCAGGCGCGCCATCGCCTCCGGCACTTCCTGCGCATTGGCGCTGGCCGCACGCAGGCGCCGGCGGAAGGTCTCGACGTCGCACTCTGCGCGTTCGGCGTACTGCCGCAGCTTGCCTTCGTCGGCCATGCGGCGCGCCATCATCGGCAAATGGTCGTTGATGGCGAGCAGGCCAATGCGCCCATCGGCGATCCAGGCGAGCGCGGTATCGACGCCGGCGAGGTGGAATGCCTCGAAGCGCAGATGCACCTTGTGCTCGGCGCCAAGCATGGGGCGCAGCTGCGCGAGCGCTTCGAACATGCGCAGCGCATAGGCTTCGCCGCGCAGCCCGCCCTCCCACGACAGGGTCACGCCATGGAACTCGGTGGTGATGCCGTTTGCGAGCAGCTGGCGGTCCATGTCGAGCAGCGCACCCGCATACGGAAAACTGACGCCCGGGCGCGGCATGACGGCGCGCTCGAATGCATCGCCATGGATATCGACGATGCCGGGCAGCACCAGCAGGTCGCCCGCGTCAAGCCATAAGCCGGATGCAGGCGCATGCTGGGCGACAGTGCCATCGCGCCAGCCAAGCGTAGCCGGCCCCAGGCCCGCCGCACCAAGCACGCGGCGCCCCGTGATGCCGCTCAGCTGCGGCGCTTGGGTAGGAATGATCGTATGCATGGACATGCACGTTAGCGCGGACAAATGACAAACAGATGTCTAGACCAATGCGCGCGGCCTCGATGCGCCTCAGTCGCTGTCCGACACCGTCAGCTGCACCCAGTCCCCGGCAAAGCGCGTCACGCTGTACTGCACGGGAACGCCATCGATATCGACATTGAGCGCCTCCACCTGCAGCACCGGCCGCGTCTTGGGCTGATTCAGCAGCCGTGCCACCGGGGCGCTCGGCATCGCGGCGGTAATGCGCGACCACTTGCGCGTGTAGTCAGCGATGCCGAACTGCGCGAGCGCACGCGACACCGACTGCTGCGCGCGCAGCGCCTCCTCGATGCCAGGAAAGCGCTTCGGATCGAAATAATGCTCGGCAACGTCGATGATGCGCGCCTCTGCCCGCCCGAGCATCTGCACGTGCAGCACCGGCGCCGTGCGCGCCAGGCCCAGGTGGCGCGCGATCTCCGCCGCGCGCAGTTCCTGGCAGCCGATGATCTCGATATGTCCGCGCATGCCCTGCGCGGCCAGGTTCTGCGAAAAGCGCGTGCGCCGCCCGATCGCGTAGTCGATCGCATGCTCCTGCACGAAGGTGCCGCGGCCCTGCTCGATGCGCACCAGTCCGCTCAGCTCCAGTTCACCCATGGCGCGCCGGATGGTGTGCCGGTTCACGGCAAAGCGTGTCGCCAGCTCCGGCTCCGGCGGCAGCTGCTCGCCGGGCTGGTACAGCTTGTTGCGGATGTCATCCGCCAGCGCCTCGCCGATCTGGCGCCACACGGCCACGCCGGAACCCCGTTCTACTTCCCGATCAGACATCCTGCCCTCTTGTCATCAAGCGTTCATTGGTGCCATGCGATTGTGCCCGAGTTATGCCGGCATGGCAGGGAGCCCGACTAATGCCGGGCAGCGTCATGAAACGTTCATCTGCCTGTGGTCTAGTAGCGGCGTGTTCACGTTGTGACATCTAAACGTATAGACGTATAGGGGTGATGATGCAAAGCGAAACCGCCGGTCCGGCAATGACCGATGCGAACCCGGCCCGCGCTGCGTGGCTGCGGATATTGGCAATGGCGCCAACCGAGGCGCTCGATGCTGCCTATGCCCGGCTGGGCCAGGCAGCGGCCCTGCCCGCGTGGCGCCTGCTGCGCAAGCCTGAATCCGGCATGGCGATGGTGCGCGCGCGTGCCGGCGGCACCGGAGCGCAGTTCAACCTCGGCGAAATTACGGTCACGCGCTGCGCCATCGTGCTGGATGACGGCGCTGCCGGCGGCACGGTAGGCGTCGCCTATGTGCAGGGCCGCAGCACGCAACACGCGCAGCAGGCGGCGGTGCTGGACGCGCTGCTGCAGCGGCCGGCCTGGCACCAGCGCGTGCACGACGCCGTGCTGGCGCCATTGGCCGATGCCCATGCCGCTCGGGCGGCGCAGCAGGCAGCTACCGCCGCGCAAACGCGCGTGGAGTTCTTCACCATGGTCCGGGGAGAGGACTGACATGATTTCCACCAGGACATCCGCCACCCCGATGCCTTCCGCCGCCACTTCGCTGGTGCCGGGCTTCGACAACCCGGTCGACGACGCCCAGCAGGTTTTCCGCGCCACGCTGCATGCCTTTGCCCATCCCGGACAAGTCCAGTCACTGCCCGCGACCACCGGCCTGCCTGACGGCCTGTCGCCGGCGCTTGCCGCGCTGCTCCTGACGCTGGCTGATCCCGACACCCCGGTGTGGCTGCCGGCGGGCGTACCCGCCGCCGCGCGCGCTTTCCTGCGCTTCCATTGCGGCTGCCCGCTGACCGACGACCTGCGCGCCGCCACCTTTGTATGCGTGCCCGCCGGCCACGCCATGCCGGCGCTGGCCGACTGCGCGCAGGGCGAGCCCGCGTTCCCGGACCGTTCGGCCACGCTGCTGGTGGAAGTCGCGTCGCTCGGCGACGGCGACATCTTCACGCTGCGCGGCCCCGGTATCGAACACACGCAGACGCTGCGCGTGGCCGGCCTGGAGGCCGACTTCCGCGGCGCCTGGCGCGCCAACAACGACCGCTTTCCGCTGGGCGTCGACCTGCTGCTCGCCAGCGGCGACCGGTTCTGCGCGCTGACGCGCACCACGCAGATGGAGGCCTGATATGTATGTAGCCGTCAAAGGTGGCGAACGTGCCATCCTGAATTCCTACCAGATGCTCGACGCCTATCGCCGCGGCGACACCGCACTGCCCGAGCTGACGCTGGCGCAGATCCGCGAGCAGATGCCGCTGGCGGTGTCGCGCGTGATGGCCGAGGGCTCGCTGTACGACCCGCACCTGGCCGCGCTGGCGCTGAAGCAGGCCGCCGGCGACCAGATCGAGGCAGTGTTCCTGCTGCGCGCGTACCGGACCACGCTGGCGCGTTTTGGCTATACCGTGCCGGTCGATACCGGCGCGATGCGCCTGCAGCGCCGGATTTCGTCGACGTTCAAGGACGTCCCCGGCGGGCAGGTACTCGGGCCGACCTACGACTACACGCAGCGCCTGCTGGACTTTTCGCTCGAAGCCGGCCGCGATCCCGCACCGCTGCCGCCTTCGGCCGAGCCGCTGCCCGCCAGCATGCCGCGCGTGACCGGCCTGCTGGAGGCGGAACAACTGGTCGAAGCCGACGAGATCACTGCCGGCGACCCCGCCCCGCCCGACCTGACGCGCGAACCGCTGACCTTTCCGGCCAGCCGCGCCGCGCGCCTGCAGAACCTGGCGCGCGCCGATGAAGGCTTCCTGCTGTCGATGGGTTATTCGACGCAGCGCGGCTATGGCAACTCGCATCCGTTCGCGGCGGAAATCCGCTTTGGCAGCGCCGAGGTCGAGCTGTTCGTCGAGGAACTCGGCTTCGCCGTGTCGATCGGCGAAATCGAGCTGACCGAATGCCAGATGGTCAGCCAGTTCACCGGCAACGCCGACGAAGCGCCGCGCTTCACGCGTGGCTACGGCCTGGTGTTCGGCTACAACGAGCGCAAGGCGATGTCGATGGCGCTGACCGACCGCGCCATGCGCGCCGCCGAACTCGGCGAGGCCGGCGACGCCCCGGCCAACGATATCGAATTCATGCTGTACCACAGCGACAATGTCGAGGCCTCCGGCTTCGTGCAGCACCTGAAGCTGCCGCACTACGTCGACTTCCAGGCCAACCTGGAACTGCTGCGTCGCCTGCGGGGCGAACAGGAAGGCACGAATGCCGCCGCCGCGCCGGCCGATTCGCAATCCATGCAACCCATGCAACCCGCATCGCATCCACAGCCCCGGCCG
The DNA here is from genome assembly GCF_017815025.1 of Cupriavidus phytohabitans. Lineage (NCBI taxonomy): Bacteria > Pseudomonadati > Pseudomonadota > Betaproteobacteria > Burkholderiales > Burkholderiaceae > Cupriavidus > Cupriavidus phytohabitans. Next base: position 80,274 of record NZ_JAGIQB010000020.1, on the reverse strand, counting down.
CAAGAGGAGACGCTGGCATGACCGCCGCGAACGCATCCGCCGCCACGGGCATCGCCCGCGACGAGCACTACAACTTCGGTTACCTCGACGAATCGACCAAGCGCATGCTGCGCCGCGCCCTGCTCAAGGCCGTGGCGATCCCCGGCTACCAGGTCCCGTTCGGCAGCCGCGAAATGCCGCTGCCCTACGGCTGGGGCACGGGCGGCATCCAGGTCACCGCCGCCATCATTGGCAAGCCCGACATGCTCAAGGTGATCGACCAGGGTTCCGACGACACCACCAACGCCATCAATATCCGCCGCTTCTTCGGCCGCGTGACCGGCGTGCAGACCACCGAGCGCACCGCCGAGGCGACCATCATCCAGACCCGCCACCGCATTCCGGAAACGCCGCTGCGCGCGGGCCAGACCATGGTGTTCCAGGTGCCGATCCCCGAGCCGCTGCGCTGGCTGGAGCCGAGCGAGACCGAGACCCGCACCATGCATGCGCTGTCCGAGTACGGCGCGATGCACGTGAAGCTCTATGAAGACATCGCCCATCACGGGCATATCGCCACCACCTACGACTATCCCGTGATCGTCAACCAGCGCTATATGATGCGGCCGTCGCCGATTCCCAAGTTCGACAACCCCAAGCTCGACCGCAGCCCCGCGCTGATGCTGTTCGGCGCAGGGCGCGAGAAGCGCGTCTATGCCGTGCCGCCGTACACCTCGGTAAAGAGCCTGGATTTCGCCGACCATCCGTTCACGGTCGAGAAGTGGACGAGCTGCTGCGCGCAATGCGGCGCCACCGACAGCTACCTGGACGAGATCATCACCGACGATGCGGGCACGCGCATGTTCGTCTGCTCGGACACCGAGTACTGCGCCGACCGCCAGGCCGGGCAAGCGGTCAAGCACGCCGCGGGAGGTGCACGATGAGCACGACCCCGCTGCTGTCGGTGCGCAACCTGACGCGCACCTGGGACGGCCTGCATGGCTGCCATGACGTCAGCTTCGACCTCTATCCCGGCGAAGTGCTGTGCGTGGTCGGCGAATCCGGCTCGGGCAAGAGCACGCTGCTGCAGGCCTTGTCGATGCAGGCGCCGCCGCAGCGCGGCAGCGTCAGCTACGACATGCGCGAGTCCGGCCTGACCGACCTGGCCACGCTGTCGAGCGCACGCATGCGGCTGCTGGCACGCACCGACTGGGGCTTCGTGCGCCAGCATGCCCGCGACGGCCTGCGCATGCAGGTCAGCGCGGGCGCCAATATCGCCGAGCGCCTGATGGCGGTGGGCGAGCGCCACTACGGCAACCTGCGCGAAGTCGCCGGCAGCTGGCTGGAAAAAATGGAGATCGACCTGGCCCGCCTCGACGATGTCCCCGGCACGTTCTCCGGCGGCATGCAGCAGCGCCTGCAGATCGCGCGCAACCTGGTCACGCATCCACGGCTGGTGTTCATGGACGAGCCCACCGCGTCGCTCGATGTCTCGGTGCAGGCGCGCCTGCTCGATCTGCTGCGCCGGCTGGTCTCCGATCTCGGCCTGGCCGCCGTGCTGGTCACGCACGACCTCGCCGTCGCGCGCCTGCTGGCGCACCGCACGCTGGTGATGCAGGGCGGCCGCGTGGTCGAGCAAGGCCTGACCGACCAGATTTTCGACGACCCGCAGCACCCCTACACCCAGCTGCTGGTCTCTTCCATCCTGCAAGGCTGACAACAATGCAAGCAGACAATGCACAGAAGCTGAAGAAGCTGGTTGAGGTGCGCGGCCTCGGCAAGATGTTTACGCTGCACAACCAGGGCGGCATCCGCCTGCCGGTGCTGAACGCGATCGATTTCGACGCCGCGCGCGGCGAATGCCTGGTGCTGTCGGGCCCTTCCGGCACCGGCAAGAGCACGCTGCTGCGCTGCCTCTATGGCAATTACCTGGCCACCGAAGGCAGCATCCGCCTGCGCGACACCAGCGCCGACGGCGAGCCGTGGGTCGAACTGAACAGCGCCCCCGAACAGCGCGTGCTGAAGCTGCGCCGCGACGTGATCGGCTATGTCAGCCAGTTCCTGCGCGCGATCCCGCGCGTGTCGGCGCTGGACGTGGTGGCCGATCCGCTGCAGCAGCGCGGCACCAGCCATGAAGAAGCGCGCGCGCGCGCCGAGGTGCTGCTGGAACGGCTCAACCTGCCGCGCCGGCTGTGGGAACTGCCACCGGCAACGTTCTCCGGCGGCGAGCAGCAGCGCGTCAACATCGCCCGCGGCCTGATCGGCGGGCACCCGATCCTGCTGCTCGACGAGCCGACCGCCTCGCTCGATGCCGACAACCGCGCGGTCGTGGTCGAGCTGATCCGCGAAGCACTGGCCGACGGCCGCGCGCTGATCGGCATCTTCCACGACGAGGCGGTACGCGATGCCGTGGCCACGCGCCTGCTGCCGCTGCAGCCCGCCACTGCCCTCGCCCCCAACTGCCAGTAACTGTCCAGAACAACGGAGCCGGACATGACCGCAACCTACCTGACGCACGCCACCCTGGTACTGCCCGACCGTGTGCTGCACGACAGCGCGCTGCTGATCGAGGACGGCCATATCGCCGCCATCGAACCGTCTGCCGCGCCTGCAAACGCCGACGTGATCGGCCTGCGCGGCCACACCGTGATGCCCGGGCTGATCGACGTGCATTGCGATGCCATCGAGAAAGAGGTGGAACCGCGTGCCAACGTGCTGTTCCCGCTGGATTTCGCCGTGGCACAGGTCGACCGCCGCAACGCCGCGGCCGGCATCACCACGCCGTACCATGCGCTCTCCTTTGCCGGCAACCACTTCGGCGTGCGCAACGTCGACACCGCCGCCACGCTGGTGCGCGCCGTGGCCGCGTTCCGCAGCCATAGCCTGGTCGACAACCGCATCCACTGCCGCTATGAAGTGACCGATGCCAGCGCCGTGCCGGTGCTGGAAAAGCTGATGGCCGAGGATGTGGTCGACCTGCTGTCGGTGATGGACCACTCGCCGGGCCAGGGCCAGTTCAAGACGCTGGACGCCTACCTCGCCTACATGATCGGCAACCACGGCATGACCCGCGAGGAAGCCGCCGACGCCGCCGACAAGAAAGCTGCCGCGCTGGACGGCGCGCATGAACGCGTCAACCGGCTGGTGGCACAGGCGCACCGCCTCGGCATCCCCACGGCCAGCCATGACGACGATTCGCCGCAGCGCATCGCCGCCATGCAGGCGCTGGGCGTGCGCATGAGCGAGTTCCCGATCAACCTGGAGACCGCGCAAGCCGCGTGCGCACAGGCACTGCCGACCATCCTGGGCGCACCCAACGTGCTGCGCGGCAAGAGCCAGAGCGGCTCGATGCGCGCCATCGACGCCATCCACGCCGGCGTCGGCACCATCCTGTGCTCGGACTACCAGCCGTCAACGCTGATTGCAGCGGCCTATGCCGCCGCCCGGCAGGCCGAACTGCCGCTGAATGAAGCGCTCGCGCTGGTGACGGCAAACCCCGCGGAAGCCTGCCTGCTGCGCGACCGGGGCCGGCTGGCGCCGGGCCTGCGCGCCGACGTGATCGCCGTAGCCAGCGTGGCCGGCCAGCCAATGGTCACCCATACGTGGTCGGCGGGGCGGATGGTGTTTGCGGCGGGGTACCGCGGCGGCCCGCCCGAGCCGACGGCCATGTCCCGGCGGCAAGCAATGCACGCGCTGGCCTGAATCGGGTTCATTACGCGCCACCACGCATCAGGCTCTTGGGCGCAGATGTCATAGAAGGGATTGCCAACGGCTACTGGCGCCGCGGACGCTGATATTTCGCCTCTGCCGCAGGAAATGCAGGACGCCCTTAAGGCAACCCATCCGCCGGCAACACGCTTAACCCCGACGCGCTGGTCGACATGGTCCTGCGCTGGCTCCTGAGTACGCCGTTCTCGTCGAACTCAAGCAGCACCATCGACGACTTGATGGACCCGCCGGCAAACAACGGCCCGATGAAGGGGATAAAACTCTCGGGATGCGGCCGGGAGCTAGCAAAGGAATAGACCAGGATGGTCGAGCCGTTGCTGAGCGTCGTCTGCGAGGTCGGCTTGCCCAGCTGCGCGGTCACGTCGTCGAGCGTGGAGAAGTCGAGCAGGAAGTTCTCCAGGTGCTCCTGCCGGACGTCGACGCCCGTCGAAACGCAGGCAGCCAGCATCGTGCTGGCCGCGATCAGGGCGTAAACGCGCTTCATGCCGTCACCGCCATACCGTTGTGCGTGGCGGGGAGCGTATGCAGGGCCGTGGTGCCAGCGTAGCCCCGCATTGCGTCCGGCATGCCCATTATCAAAGCATAGACGCTCCCGCCGGCGTTGGTTTGCGTCTTCAGCAAGGCGCAGCCTGATCCGGTTTGCCCCGGCGATGCAGGTGCCTCCGGGGCCATTCCGGATCCGCTTCCTGTCGTACACTAGGCACTGCCGCCGCACTGAACCGTGCGATTCCATGTTCGTAGTGCCCGCCTTGACTCTGCTCAAGCCCTTATCTGCCGAGCGCTAGCAAACTGTCGTCCATGACTTTTCCTACCTCGCCATCCGGCACGCCCCGTGCCGGCAACGCTGGCCAATCCAGCGCCTCGCCCAGGTCCCATCGCCCCCTGCCCTTGCCGCGCGGGCGTCTTTCTTGGATCACCGGCATCGTCAGCTGGATCGTGCTGATTGCCAGCACCCTGTTCTGGTGCTTGTTGCTGTTCCCGCTGGCGCTGCTGAAGCTGGTGCTGCCGTTCGCCGCGGTCCGCCGGCGCATCGATCCGGTGCTCAACGGCATTGCCACGGGGTGGATCTCCTGGAATGCCGGCTGGTTCGCGCGCATCCAGCAGGCGCCGTGGGATGTCCAGGGCAACACCGGGCTGCGCTACGCGGACTGGTACCTGGTCAACTGCAACCACCAGTCTTGGGCCGATATCTTTGTGCTGCAGCGCGCGCTGAACCGCCGCATCCCTTTGCTGAAGTTCTTCCTGAAGCAGCAGCTGATCTATGTGCCGGTGATCGGGCTGGCGTGGTGGGCGCTGGACTTTCCGTTCATGAAGCGCCATGGCAAGACAGAACTGCGCCGCAATCCGGCGCTGCGGCGCCAGGACCAGGAAACGGCGCGGCGCGCGTGCGAGAAATTCTCGCTGGTGCCCACCAGCGTGATGGTGTTTGCCGAGGGCACGCGCTTCAGCGAGGCCAAGCGCGCCGCGCAGGCGTCGCCGTATCGTCACCTGCTCAAGCCCAAGGCGGGTGGACTGGCGGTGGCGCTGAATGCGATGGGAACGCGCTTTCGCTCGATGATCGACGTGACCATCGCCTATCCCGACGGCATACCGAGCTTCTGGGACCTGGCATGCGGCCGCGCCGGCATGGTGGTGGTGCGCATGCACCAGCTGGAGGTGCCACCGGCGTTCTGCGAGGCCGACTACACCACCGACAAGGCGTTCCGCACGGAATTCCACCACTGGCTGGCGCATCAGTGGCAGTCCAAGGACGACGAGATCGAGGCCCTGACGACCCGGCGCGACGACTGACCGCGCGCGCATCAGCCGGCCGCCGCCCTCCGCCGCCCTCTTACTCCGGCAGCCGCTCCACCGCCCGCTTGCCCTGGCTGACCGCCGCCGTCACCGACGGGCTGCCGGCATTGTCGCTGTTGGCAATGCTGATGTTGCCAACCCCGGCCAGATTCGGCCAGGCCGCGTCGGCCGCCACGTTCTCGCCGGCCACGCTGTCCGGCATATAGCTGTAGCCGTGCGCCCAGCGGTTCACCGTGATGCCGCGGATCACTTTGCTGGCGCTGAAGCCGGCCTGCCCCAGCATCCGGTCCAGCTGCGCGCGGATGTCGCGCTCCAGCGCCTCGAAGGGCGTCCCGAGCAGGAAGGCCCGGCCGGCTCGGAAGCGGTCGCGCGCGCGCATGCCGCTGTCGGGCACGGTAGGCACATAAAGCATGTGCAGCACCGCCGGGTCGGACGGGCGAGATCCCGCGGGCGGCTCCAGCCACAGGTCGGTGTACGTCATGGCTGGCGCGTGAATGCGCCGCGCGCGCAGCGCGGCGAAGGCCTGCCAGTTATCGAGCGCCACCTTGGTGTAGACCAGCGGAGCCTTGGCCTCGTCGCGCAGGACCGCCTTCTGTGCCACCGGCAGCGACGGCAGCAGGTACGGGATCATCATGTTGTAGCCGGCCAGCACCACGTGGCGCGCTTCGACACGGTGCAGGTTGCCGCGCCAGCCGTAGGTCACGCGAGTGATGTTGCCATCGGGCTCGACCGCGATCGCGGTGCTGTTCAGCCGCAGCCGCACCGGCGCGCCGTCGCGGTCCAGCCGGCTGTAGTCGAACGCGGCGGCGGCCACGTCGGCGGGGGTGGCAATCGACGCCACGCCGGGAACCAGGCTGTGCACCAGCAGCCGCGCCAGCGAGGCATTCCCGTCCGGGAACCACAGGCGCGAGGCCGGAGACTTGCCCAGCCGGGGGTTCGGCGCCGGCGCGGGCATGTTGGCGCCGACGGGCAGCCCGATCGCGGTCGCATCGGCCACCGATATGCCGTCGGCATCGAGCGCATAGGCATCGTTGCTGCGGCTGCGCAGGAAACGCAGCGCCGGCAGGCCGAGGCCGGCCTTGTCGCGCAGGAAGGCGGCGTAGCGCATGGTGCGCAGTGCAGCGGCGCGTGCGGCGCCGTCGAGCCCGGGCAGGTAGTCGGTGGTGCCGGCCGCCAGTCGGGCCAGCGCGGCGCGGTCCGCCGCGGGTAGCGGCGCCTGCTCGAGAAAGCGCTGCAGGCCCGCGGCGTCGGGACCCTGCGCGCGCAGGCCATTGCGCGCATCGGCCAGCTCGCCGAACGGATCGCCGCCGATCCACTGGTCGCGGCCGAAATGCTCGGCATCGAAAAACACGGCACGGCCCATGCCCTGCGCGGCATAAGGGTCGGACGGCGGCGCGGCCGGCGCACGCGCGGGATCGAGGCCGATGCCGGCCAGCAGCTCGCGCATGGCGGTGTCGCTGGCCGCGCCGGGCGGCATCTCGGCGCTGCCCCCATAGGTGACCAGCCGCTGGCCGCGGACGGTGAATTCGTTGCGCTTGGCGTGGCCGCCGAAGTCGTCGTGGTTGTCGAGGATCAGGATGCGCCGGGCGGCGCCGAAACGGCGCCGGTAGAACCACGCCGCCGACAGTCCGCTCAGCCCGCCGCCGACCACGACCAGGTCAAAGGCCTCGCGCGCCAGCACCACGGGATACTTGGCACCCTCGCGCGCCAGGCCGTGGGCCAGCGTATAAGTGCCGGCATGGTTGCCGCGCAGCCCGGTCAGGGCCGGCGGATAGCCGGTGCTTGCCGCCCCGACCTGCTGCGCGTGCAGCCATTGCGCCGGTGTCAGCCCGGCGGCAATGGTCAGCGCCGTGCCGTTGAGGAAGTCTCTGCGCGTGATCGTCATCGGATGCTCATCAAAATGCGGTGCGTGCCGGGGCGCTTCGTCTCAGGGCTGTGTCGCCAGGGCCTTGCGCCGCGCGGCCACGTCGGCTTCGGTCACCGGGCCGGCACGGTTGCCCCAGCCGCGCCGGATGAAAGTCAGCACGCTGGCCAGTTCCTGGTCGTCCAGCGTCCAGCCGTAGCCGGGCATGTGGTAGTCGGTGGCGGCGGTGCCGACGCGCGCGGTCACGGCGCCATCGAGCAGCAGGTTGACCAGCGACGCCGGATCGGGATCGGCCACGGTCGGGTTGCCTGCCAGCGGCGGGAACACGCGTGCAAAGCCCTTGCCATCTGCGCCATGGCACGGCATGCAGAACACCGCATACTGGCGTGCGCCCGGCAGGTCGAAGCGGCCCTGGTGCAGTTGCTGCGCGGTGGCCGGATCGGGGCGGAACGGCTTGTCCTCGCCGCGCGCGCCGGGCAGCGACTTGAGGTAGGCCGCCACGGCATCGAGGTCGCCCTGACTCATGTATTGCGTGGCGGTGGAAATGACAGTGGACATTGGTCCGAACGAGGTCGCGTGCCCGTTGCGCCCGGTGCGCAGGAACTCGGCAATGTCCGTGCGCGACCATGCGCCGAGGCCGGTGACCTGGTCGCCGGTCAGGTTGGTCGCCGACCAGCCTTCCACGCTGGCGCCGGACAGGAAGTGGCGGCTGCGCTCGTCCAGGCCTTTCTCGGCAAACAACCGGCCGCGCGGTGTGTGGCAGGCACCGCAGTGGGCCACCGCCTGCACCAGGTAGGCGCCCCGGTTCCAAGCGTCGCCGCGCGCGGGCTCGATGCGAACCGGGTCATCATCGAGAAACAGCAGGTTCCACACCGATAGCAGCGAGCGCATGCCGTACGGAAAGCGCAACTGCGGCGCCGGGTTGCGCTGCGCCACCGGCACGACCTCCGCGCGCAGGTAGGCATACAGCGCGGCCACATCGTCGGCACGCATGCGGGCGTAGGAGGGGTACGGCATGGCCGGATAGAGGCGCCTGCCGTCGCGCGCCACGCCCTGGCGCAGCGCGCGGTCAAACTCGGCCAGCGTATAGGCGCCGATTCCGTTGGCGGCGTCGGGAGTGATATTGGTCGAGTGGAGGGTGCCGACGGCGGTGCGGATCAGCAACCCGCCGGCAAACGGCTTGCCGCCTTCGGCGGTATGGCATGCGGCGCAGTTGCCGATGCGCGCGAGATAGCGGCCGCGTTCGACCTGCTGCGCCTCGGGGGTGCCCGCGGCCAGCGCCGGACGGAGCGGGCCGGCAACCAGCAGCGCCAGGGAAAGCCACAGCCAGGGCAGCCAGGGCAGCCGTCGCACCGGCAGCAAAGCGGCGGCGCGACGCCGCCCGGTCGGGCAAGACATGGGGTCGATCAGCTTGTTGTTGTGATGGGAATGTAACGCGACGCCGCTGCTCAGGCTATCGTCATGGCCGGCACGGCGCTCGCCGCCGACGCGCTCGACACGGCCCAGTTGGCGGCCAGCACCAGGCAGGCCACCAGCCCGGCGGCCACGGCCACGCCGGTCAGGATCAGCGGCACGGGGCGCAGGTTCTCCAGGTCGCGCTGGTGTTCCTGGCCCTTGCGCAGGCCAAGGAAGCCCCACAGCACGGTCCGCAGCAGCCTCAACGGGTTCATGGTCTCTCCTTGCACGAAAAGCCTTTGGCGACGACAAGCGATTATGGCGGCCACCCGCCAGCCATAACAGCATCAGATACCCGGAAAATTTACGTATCAGTTGCCGGGCCGGGGCGATAATGGCGCGACGCACCCCGCCCCCGCCAGCGCCCCATGAAACGGTACGAAGCCCTCGCCGAAACCCTGGCCGCCGATATCCGCAACGGCAGCCTGCCGCCCGGCACCCGCCTGCCATCGATCCGCAAGACCGTGGCGCAATACGGCGTCAGCCCTTCCACCGCGTTTCAGGCCTACTACCGGCTGGAAGAGCGCGGCCTCGTGCGCGCGCGCGAGCGTTCGGGCTACTACGTCGCCGGGGCGGCGCGGCGCGACCTGCCGCAGCCGCAGGCCCGGCCGTCGCGGCAGGCCTCGACCCAGGTCGACATTTCCAAGCTGGTGTTCGCGGTGCTGGAGGGCGCGCGCGACCGCAAGCTGGTGCAGTTCGGCTCGGCGTTCCCGTCGCCCGAACTGTTCCCGTGGGAGCGGCTGGGCAAGTCGCTGGCGCGGGCCGGACGTGCGCTCGATCCGTGGCATTCGGTCAACGACCTGCCGCCCGGCAACGCGGCGCTGCGGCGGCAGATTGCACTGCGCTACCTCGGCGCGGGCGCGCCGCAGCCGGCCGAGGACCTGGTCGTCACCAACGGCGCGCTGGAGGCGCTGAACCTGTGCCTGATGGCCGTGACCCAGCCGGGCGATGTGGTTGCGATCGAATCGCCGGGCTTCTACGCCGCGCTGCAGGCGCTGGAACGGCTGCGCCTCAAGGCACTGGAGATCCCGGTCGATCCGGCCGAGGGCATCGACCTGGGCGCGCTCGACAACGCGCTGTCGCGCCACCCGGTCAAGGCCTGCTGGTTCATGACGCAGTTCCAGAATCCGCTCGGCGCCAGCATGTCGGAGGACAAGAAGAAGGCGCTGGTGGCGCTGCTCGCACGCCATCAGGTGCCGCTGATCGAGGACGATGTCTATGGCGAGCTTTATTTCGGCAACCGCTGCCCGCTGCCGGCCAAGGCCTTCGATACGCAGGGGCTGGTAATGCACTGCAGTTCGTTCTCGAAGACGCTGTCGCCGGGCTTCCGCATCGGCTGGGTGGCGCCGGGCCGCTTCGGCGAGGCGATCCAGCGGCTCAAGCTGATGACCACGCTCTCGGCCGGCGTGCCCACCCAGGTGGCGCTGGCCGAGTACCTGCAGCACGGCGGCTATGACAAGCACCTGCGCCGCCTGCGCCATGTGCTGGAAATGCAGCAGGGCCAGATGCTCGACGCCATCGGACGGCATTTCCCCGAGGGCGTGCGCGTATCGCGGCCGGATGGCGGATATTTCCTGTGGGTCGAGTTCGCGCCCGGATTCGATGCGCTGGCGCTGCACCATGCCGCGCTGGAGGCCGGCATCGGACTGGCGCCGGGGCCGATCTTCTCGGCGCGGCAGGGCTACCGCAACTGCATCCGGCTCAACTATGGGCATTTGTGGAACGACGAAGCGGAGGCGGCAATCGCCTCGCTTGGGCAGCTGATCGCGCAACAGTCCGCCTGAACGCTGTCAGCGCGTGTCGCGGTGGCGGCGCAGCGCCCATTCGAGCGTCTCGAACGCGGCCTGCACGGCGAGCGCCAGCAGCGCGGCCGGAATCGCGCCGGCAAGCAGCAGCGTGGTGTCGTTGAGCGCCAGCCCGGTGGCGATACGCTCGCCAAAGCCGCCGGCGCCGACGAAGGCCGCGATCGTGGCCGTACCCACGCTGATGATGGCGGCGGTCTTGACGCCGGCCAGCAGCACCGGCAGCGCCAGCGGCAGTTCCACGTAGCGCAGGACCTGGCCGCCACGCAGCCCGAGCGCGCGGGCCGCGTCGCGCATGCCCGGCGGCACCTGCTCCAGCCCGGTGGCGGTGTTGCGCACGATTGGCAGCAGCGCATACAGGAACAGCGCGACCAGCGCGGGCCACACGCCGATGCGGCCCAGCAACGGGATCAGCATCGCCAGCAAGGCCAGCGACGGCACGGTCTGCAGCACGCTGACGGCGCCCAGCACCACTTGCCCGGTGCGCCGGCGGCGCGCGGCCAGGATGCCCAGCGGCACGCCGGCCAGCGTGGCAGCGCCGACCGCGCCGGCCACCAGGCCGACGTGGCGCCGCGCCAGCCGGTTGGTGTCGGGACCAAGCAGCGCGCTGAGCAGGCGGCGATCGCTGCTGCCCGCCGCCGCGGCTGCGGACGCCGGCGCCGCGCCCGGTTCCGTGCCGGGGTTCGAGCCACGCGCCAGAAACTCTCGCGCGACGACATCGAACGGCTTGCGGTCGATCTCCGCCGCGGCGTTCATCGCCACCATGTCAGCCGCGCTGATGCGGCCCGACAAGCGCTGCAGCGCCTGCCACGCCTGCGGGAAGCGCTGCGGCACGTCCAGCCGGTACACCACCACCGCGTCATAGCGCGGGAAATAGCGCCGGTCATCCTCCAGCACGCGCAGCCGGTACTTGAGGATCTTGGCGTCGGTCGAATAAATGTCGATCGCATCCACCTGCCCCGCTGCCAGCGCCTCATAGGCAACGCCGTGGTCCAGCCCGACCGGCTGCTGCGGCAGGCGATAGCGGCTGGCAAGACCGGGCCAGCCGTCCGCCCGGCCGAGGAATTCGTGCGACAGGCCCAGCCGCAGCCGCGGCTGCGCGGCCAGGTCGCTGAGCCGACGCAGGTTGGGCGGGCGGGTGTCGGAGACGGCCAGTGCGTAAGTGTTTTCGAAGCCGAGCGGCATCGCGGCACCCAATCCCAGCGGGGCCAGCGCCCGCTGGATGGCGTCCAGTCCGGCGCCTGGCGGCAGCTTCAGGATCTCCGCGGCGAGCGTGCCGGTGTAGTCGGGATAGAGGTCGATGCTGCCGGCCTTGAGCGCCTCGAACACGATCGCGGTATTGCCCAGCCCTTGCTGGTGCTGCGCGGTGCCGCGCGGGCCGGCGGCCTGCGTCAGCAGTTCGCCAAGGATGTAGGACTCGGTAAAGCGCTTGGAGCCGACGCGCAATGTGTCGGCGGCCTGCGCGGGCTCCGCCCCGACAAGTGCTGCAGCAAGCATCCATAGGACCACACGCCACAGCGTGGGTTTTTCATGGATCTGCCGATTGCCACTGAGGCCACTGAGCCAGGCCAACACATCCGTCCTTTTGGTAGGGCCGGTGTGCGCCCGGCATCTCTACATCATAGCGGTGGCATAGCCTTATCCCGAAATAGTATTTGCCATTTGCATGATGAACCCGTCAGAATCCAGATTACACATACATCGCCAACGCCAATGGAAATCCGGCAACTGGAAGCTTTCGCCGCCGTCGTGACCACCGGCAGCGTTACCGCCGCGGGCCGCCTGCTCGGCCGCTCGCAGCCGGCCATCACGCGCCTGATCCAGGAGCTGGAGGCCGAACTCGGCTTTGCGCTGTTCACCCGCAGCGGCCCGCGCGTCAGTCCGACGGAACAGGGCTTCCTGCTCTACGACGAGGTCGAGCAGACGCTGGCTGGCATGCAGCAGATCCGCAACCGGGCTGCGGCGCTGGCGCGCGGCGACGGCCGGCCACTGCGCATCGCGGCCACCCCGGCACTGGCCGCCGGCCTGCTGCCGCCCGCGCTGGCGCTGGCCTTCGAACGCGGCCTGTGCGCGCCGGAACGGGTGGCCGTGCAAGGCGTATCGCCGGAACAGGTCGTGCATGCCGTGCTGACCGGCGCCGCAGACATCGGGCTGAACAGCCTGCCGCTGGAACACCGCGGCGTGAACGTGCACTGGATCGGCCAGTCGGCATGCGTGGCGGCGGTGCGCGGCGACGATCCGCTCGCGGCGCGAGCGTCGATCTCGCTGCGGGATTGCCGCGCGCGCCGCATCGTCACCATGCAGAACCCCTACCGGCTACGCCGCCGTGTGGACCGGGCGCTGGCCAGTGCGGGCGTGCCCGCGGCCGGGGTGATCGACACCAACACCTCGATCAACGCGCTGACTTTGGTCCGCGCCGGCCTTGGCATTGCGCTGCTGGAGCCCGTGACCGCGCGCGGGCTGCCGCTGGCCGACATCGCGGTGCGCCCGATCGACGCGGATATCCCGTTCTACTTCGGCGTCATCACGCCGCAGGCGCGCCCGGCCAGCACCGCGGTGCTGGCGCTGGTGCAGGCGGTGGCCGATGCCGCCGCGGCGCTGCTGCCCGACCTGCTGATGCGCGACCCGGCCGAGCACGGCGCACTGCTGCAATCGCTGTACGGCGACACCGGCGCCGGCACCGACATGTTTTCACCGGACACCGATCTTCCCAGCCATGACTGACCGCACCACTCCCACCCCCGCCGGCCTGCCCGGACTCGAGGCACGCCTGCGCCAGGACTTGTCCTGGCTGGACCTGCCCGCCAGGCCGTGGACCATGCCGCGTACCCACGGCGGCCATGACGTGCTCGATGTCGCCGTGATCGGCGCCGGCATGGCCGGCCTGGCGGCCAGCGCCACGCTGGCGCACCTTGGCATCCGCGTGCGCGCCTTTGACCGCGCGCCGGCTGGTTTCGAAGGCCCATGGGCCACCACGGCGCGCATGGAAACCCTGCGTTCGCCCAAGCAGCTGACCGGCCCCGCGCTGGGCCTGCCGGCGCTGACCTTCCGCGCCTGGTTCGAGGCGCAGTTCGGCGAGGCCGCCTGGCAGGCGCTGGACAAGATTCCGCGCCTGCAATGGATGGACTACCTGCGCTGGTATCGACAGGTACTGGACCTCGATATCCGCAACGAGCACCGTGTCGAACAGATCGTGCCGCGCGCCGATGGCCTGGTGTCACTGTCGATGCAGTCCTCCGAAGGCCCGCTGACTGTCCTCGCGCGCCGTGTGGTACTGGCGACGGGGCGTGACGGCCTCGGCGGCGCCTACGTGCCGCCGCTGGCGGGGGCGCTGCCGCGCCACCTGTGGGCGCACTCGTCCGACGAGATGGATTACGCCACGCTGCGCGGCAAGCGCGTGGGCGTGGTCGGCGCCGGCGCGTCGGCGATGGACAGCGCCGCCACCGCGCTCGAAGCCGGCGCGGCCAGCGTCGAGCTGCTGGTGCGGCGCCAGGACATCCCGCGCGTCAACAAGAGCAAGGACGCCGGCAACCCGGGGCTGACCCACGGCCACTATGGCCTCCCGGATGCCTGGAAATGGCGGCTGCGAAATTACATCAACACCGAGCAGGTGCCGCCGCCGCGCGGCAGCACGCTACGGGTGTCGCGCCACGCCAATGCGCATTTCAATCTGGGCGCGGCGCTGGAATCGGTCGAAGTGTGTGGCGATGTGCTGCACATCGGGACGCCGCGCGGCACGTACGAACTCGATTTCCTGATCTTCTCGACGGGCTTCCGCATCGACCTGGAAACCCGGGCGGAATTTGCCGCCTTTGCCCCGCATATCCGCTACTGGCGCGACCGTTATGTGCCGCCGGCAGGCCAGGAAGACCGCGAGCTGTCCGACTCGCCAGACTTGGGCGAAGCGTTTGAATTCCAGGAAAAGACCCAGGGCGCGTGCCCGGGCCTGTCGCGCATCCACTGCTTCTGCTACCCGGCGGCGCTGTCCCACGGCACCATTTCCGGCGATATCCCGGCGATCAGCGACGGCGCGCGCCGGCTCGGCCAGGGCATCGCCGCGCTGCTGTACCAGGAAGACGTCGAACTGCACTACGCCGCGCTGCAGGCCTTTGCCGAGCCGGAAGTCTTCGGCGACGAATGGACCCCGGCGCTGCCGCCGGCACATCGCACCGCGCATGCCTGACCGTAAACCTTTGAACCGATACCCGAACCAAGAGAGTCCGATGACACAGACCTCCGCCCCCGCGGTCGACCTGATCGACCAGCTCACCGGCCTGGCGCCCGGCAGCGCCACGCATGCGCTGCGCCACCAGCGCAACAAGGTCGTGGCCGCCACCCAGGGCAGCCATGACGCCCTGTTCGACCCGGCCTTGCCCGGCCTGTCGCTCGAAGAACGCTTGCTGGTCGCGCTGTACGCGGCGCGCCTGACGCCGTCCGCGGCGCTGGCGGCGCACTACCGCGCGCGGCTGGAACAACTGGGCGCCGCTGCAGCGCACGTGCGCGCCGCAGCCGAAGGCGAGCCTCAGGACATCACCGAGCCGCGCCTGCGCGCAATGCTGGTATTCACCCGCACACTGATCGAAAAGCCTGTCGAAGGCGACAAGGCCGCGTTGCAGGCGCTGCCCGCAGCGGGACTGAGCACACCCGCCGTGGTCACGCTGGCGCAGCTGATTGCCTTCCTGTCGTACCAGGTTCGGCTGGTAGCCGGCCTGGACGCCTTGAAAGCATTGAACGACACCGCAGGAGCCCAGGCATGAGCGAGATCATCCAATCCCACGGCTTTACCAACGAAGTGCTGGACTGGAAGGCCTGGCTCGATATCGTCGAACTGGACCAGGCCACGCCCGAGCAAATCGCCGTGCTCGAGGAAAGCCATCCCAAGGCCAAGGTGCAGGACTATTACCGCTTCCTGGTGCACCAGCCCGAGATCCTGCGCCAGCGCTCCACCGCCTTCAACGCCATCATGTACGCGCCCGGCGGCATGCCGCGCGCCGAGCGCGAGCTGGCGACCACGGTAGTGTCGCGCATCAATGGCTGCGTGTACTGCGCCTCGGTGCATGCGCAGCGCTTCGAGCAGCTGGCCAAGCGCAACGACGTGATCAGGGAAGTGTTCGAGGACCCGCGCACCGCCGGCACTACCGAGCGGGAAAAGGCGATTGCGCAGTTTTCGATCGCGCTGACGGAGCGGCCGGCGGAGGTGACCGCGGCACAGCTCAAGCCGCTGCGCGATGCGGGGGTGACGGATGCGGAGATCCTCGACCTGATCCACTCGGTCGCGATCTTCGCGTGGGCGAACCGGTTGATGTTGAATCTTGGGGAGCCGGTGTTTCCGGATCAGGCTAAGGGCTGAGGCGCTGGCGCCTTGTCGCCGGCATCGTAATGCACCGCCAGCCACACCGTAGGCTGCGCCGCATCGGTCCACGCCACGCGATGCCGGCAATGCGCGGGCAGATGCAGCCATTCCCCCGGCTGCATCACCCGCAATGCCGACTCGCCTTCCACTTCCAGCGCAGCACTGCCGCTGACCAGCAGCACCCACTCGGCTTCCGCGCTGTCATACCAGAACCCTGCCGGGCTGGCCTGCCCGTTGGAGACAATCCGCTCGATCTTCAGGCCAGGCCGCGCCAGCAGCGGCTGGAACACTTCTTCCGCCTGGTTCACCGGCACATCGGCCAGCAGGCTTCCATGCTCGAGCGCCATCACCGTCTCCGCAGGTTACGTTGACTCAGTCCGCCGGCCCCGGCGCCAGTACGTCGCGCGCGCCGTTGCGGCCCATCGACGATACCAACCCGGCGACTTCCATCTGCTCGATCAGGCGCGCGGCGCGGTTGTAGCCGATGCGCAGCTGGCGCTGCACTGCCGAGATCGAGGCGCGCCGGCTGGTCAGCACGAAGGACGCGGCTTCATCGTACAGCGGGTCGGCTTCGCCATCGCCGCCGCCTTCGCCAAACAGGTCCGTGCTGCCAGCCTCGGCCGGGTCGCCGGCCAGGATGGCTTCGTCGTAATCCGGCTCGCCGAACTGCTTCCAGTGCTCCACCACGCGGTGCACTTCCTCGTCGGCGACGAAGGCGCCATGCACGCGCTGCGGGTAGCCGGTGCCCGGCGGCAGGAACAGCATGTCGCCCTGGCCGAGCAGGCTCTCGGCGCCCATCTGGTCGAGGATGGTGCGCGAATCGATCTTGGACGAAACCTGGAACGCGACACGCGTCGGGATATTGGCCTTGATCAGCCCGGTGATCACGTCGACCGACGGGCGCTGCGTCGCCAGGATCAGGTGGATGCCGGCGGCGCGGGCCTTCTGGGCCAGGCGCGCGATCAGTTCTTCGATCTTCTTGCCGGCGACCATCATCAGGTCGGCCAGCTCGTCAATCACCACCACGATCATCGGCAGCCGCGACAGCGGCTCCGGCGCATCCGGCGTCAGCGAGAACGGGTTGGGCACCTTGCGTTCGGCAGCCTCGGCGGCGCGGATCTTCTGGTTGTAGCCGGCCAGGTTGCGCACGCCCAGCGCCGACATCAGCTTGTAGCGCTTTTCCATCTCGCCGACGCACCAGTTGAGCGCGTGCGCGGCCTGCTTCATGTCGGTGACCACCGGCGACAGCAGGTGCGGGATGCCCTCATAGACCGAGAGCTCGAGCATCTTGGGGTCGATCATGATCAGGCGCACATCTTCCGGCGTGGCCTTGTACAGCATCGACAAGATCATTGCGTTGACCGCGACTGACTTGCCCGAGCCGGTGGTGCCTGCCACCAGCAGGTGCGGCGCGCGCGCCAGGTCGGTGACCACCGGATTGCCCGTGATGTCCTTGCCCATCGCCAGCACCAGGCGCGAATGGTGCGCCTGGAACGAGGCGGCCTGCACGATCTCGGACAGCCGGATCATCTGCCGGCGCGCATTGGGCAGCTCCAGGCCCATGCAGGTCTTGCCCGGGATGGTCTCGACCACACGGATCGAGGTCACGCCGAGCGCGCGGGCCAGGTCCTTCATCAGGCCCACGACTTGTGCGCCGCGCACGCCCATGGCGGGCTCCACCTCAAAACGCGTGATGACCGGGCCGGCATCGGCGCCGACCACGGCGACGGGCACCTTGAACTCGGCCAGGCGCTGCGCGATCAGTTCACCAGTTTCACGAAGGCGCTCTTCCGACACCTGTTCGGCGCTGTCGAGCTGGTTTTCCAGCAGGTCGGCGGGCGGCAGGCGGTAGTCGACCGGCGGGCGCGGCGCGGGCGGTTCGGGAACCGGTGCGGGTGCGGGAGCGGGAGCGGGCTGGCTCATGGCCAGCGGCACCGTGCGGCCGACCACCGCCGGCAGCACGATGCGGGGCTTGGCCACGGGCGCGGCGATCACGGGCGGAGCCGGCTCGGATGCGACGGTTGCTTCCGCAGGTCCTGCTGCCGCCTCGAACGCGGCGGCCGCCACTTCTTCCTCTGGCTCGATGACCTCGGTTGGCTCGACTGTTTCAACTGCCTCAACTGCCTCAACTGCCTCAACTGCCTCAACGACCTCAACGACCTCAACGACCTCAGCGACCTCAGCGACCTCAACTACTTCAGCGGCTTCAGCGGCTTCAATGGCTTCAATGGCTTCAATGGCTTCAACGGCCTCGACGACCTCCGCCTCGGCAGCAAGTTCGCCTGCGTCCATATCGGCAACGGCTTCGCCGACCAGGCCGTTGCCGTCCATCAGCGCTTCCGCGCCGCGGTCAGCGGCAGCTTCGGCCGAAACCGGAGCAGCCTCGCTCCCCTCCTCCATCGCCGAGATAGCGACAGCCTGTGCCACGGCACCGGCATCGTGAATGTCGTCAGACGGCAATGTCCCGACTGGCTGGATTTCCGGCGGTATTTCGTCTGCCTGGACCAGGCCGGCTGCCTCGGCCTTCGGCGCAGCATCGATCTCCGCCACAACAGCCGTGGCGTCGGCAACGTCGGCCACCGCCGGCGTGACTGCAGGGCTCTCAGGGGCTTCGGCGACTTCCTGGGCGGGCGCGGGCAGCGTGCCGGCCTTGCCCGCCAGGGCCTGCAATTCCGCCAACAGCTCCAGTGCTTCCTGCCGGATCGCTGTCAGCGTGGCGGCATCGGTGTCGGCAATGTCCTTGTCGATGGCTGGCAGCGCAGCCGACTCCTCCGGCGCGGCAGCCGGCGCCGCGGCGTCGGGCTCGATCACGACCGCGTCAGCTGCGACATCCACGCTGGCCTCGGCCACCGCCGTATCCGGCACCGCCGGCTCGGCGACGGCAATCGCCGGCTCGACCGCTGCCTGCACAACGCTGGCCGCGGCGGCAGGCGTGAGGGCCGCCGACTGCGCCGCTGTCGCAGTTGCCACCGCCTTGGCCTGCGACTCCGGCAATGTCGTGATTGACGAGCGCACCAGTGGCTGCGGTTGTCGGAACGGACTGCTGACCACGGTCGCGCGCGGGGCTTGCGCAGAACGTGCGGCCGCCGGTGCCGGCGAGGGTGCCGGCGCTGCAGCCGCTGCCGGCTTGCGCGGCACCGGAACCGGCGCCGGTGCGGGCCTTGGCACCGGCACCGCTTGCACAACGGCCTGGGCCGCGCCCATCGCGGCGGAGGTTCCCGCGGCGCGCACGGTCTTGCCCGCCGCCGGCGCATCGGCAGCATGCAGCCAGAGCTCGCCCGGCTGCGGCGGCGATTCACGGGTACGCCGCGGCGGCTGCCACGCGGGCTGGCGCCGCGCCGAAACCGCTTCGAAACTGCGGTGGCGCTGGGGCGGCGCGCTCCAGTTGCCCTGAGCGGCGGTGGCGGCCTCGCGGCGCTCGGCGTCGCGCGGCACCTGCGGCGTGAAGGTATTGGCGAACGGGTTGGTGAAGGCAGGCGCCGGCTCGTCCGCCGGGGCATCAGCGGCCGCCGCGCGGCGCGGCTTGCGCGCGAACAGGCCGCGCCAGGTTTCGCCGAACACCATCGGTGCCGCCAGCGCCAGCACGCCCAGCATCAGCAGCAAGGCACCGGTCCAACCGAACAGGTTGCCGAACATGCCGGCGAGCGCGCGGCCGGCGGAACCGCCCGCGGTGGACTCCGGATCGGCCCCGCCGGTCAGCGCCTCCAGGGAGGCGCTGGCACACAGCACTGCCAGCGTACCGAGCCAGGTACGCAGCGAACCCGGCCCGGCCAGCCGGCGATCACCGGCAAGCCAGCGCCCGGCCATCCGCCAGACCAGCGGCAGCACCCAGAAAGTCGAGAATCCGAACCAGCCCAAACCCATTATCGACATGCCATGTTCAAAACTACGGGCAGCGATTGTAGCGGGTATGGCAGCGGGTCATTGAACCGGAAAGCGCAAATATTCGTAACGCAGCGCGTTTCACCGGCTTTTATCGCCGGTTTCGCTGCGTCATGGCGACAGATCCGTAGCGCCGCCGGCATGCTCGCCCCACCGCTGGCCGGCACGCCGACGCCGCGCTACCATGCCCGGATGCGCTCGCCGCGCCCTCCCCTGCCATGCCGATCCGTTACGCTACCCTGCGCATCCTCGTTGTCGAAGACCACCCGTTCCAGCGGCTCGCGGCCGAGGGACTGCTGCGGCAATTGGGCGTGCAGACCGTGGTTTCGGCGGAGAGCGGCATGCAGGCCGCGGCACTGCTTGGGCGCCAGCCGTTCGACGCCGTGCTGTGCGACATCGAGATGCCCGGCGGCAATGGCCCGGAACTGATCGCCGAACTGCATCGCCGCGGCGCACACGCGTATGCCGCGGCGCCGCCGGTCTGGGTCTGGGTTACCGCGCTGGCCGAAGACATCCTGGAATCGAACCGGAGCCTGGCGCATGCCGCGGGCATTGCGCACGTGCATGCGTTGCGCAAGCCGCTGTCGCGCGATGCCGTGGAAGAGGTACTGGCCGCCGCGCTGGCGCCCGGCCCGAAAGACGACGCACAGATGCCCGCCGGCTTGCCCGACGATGCCGAGCTGACCGCCGCGGCGCGCTCCGGTGACGGGCTGCTGGTGATGCTGCAGCCGCAGCACGATCTTGCCAGCGGCCGCCTGGCCGGTGCCGAAGCGCTGGTGCGCTGGCGCCATCCGGTCCACGGACTGCTGCGGCCCGATGCCTTTATCCCGCGACTGGAAGCGCTGGACGCCGCCCACCTGGTGTTTGAATTCGTCGTGCGCCAGTGCCTGGCGGCACAGCGGCAACTGCAAGCCGCAGGCATCGACATCACGCTGGGCATCAACGCCTCGGCGCAAACCCTGTGCCGGCCAGACGTGCTGGAACGGCTGGATACGCTGGTGTCGGCCAGCGGCGTGCCGCCGCGTGCATTGACGGTGGAACTGACCGAAGGCTATCCCGTGCCCGACACGGTGGCGCTGTCGGTCGCGCTGAACCGGCTACGGCTGAAGGGCTACGGCGTGGCAATCGACGACTTCGGCATCGGCATCGCCACGCTCAAGCTGCTGGCGGACCTGCCCTTTACCCAGCTCAAGCTGGACCGCTATTTCGTCGCGCAGATCGACGGCCACGGCCAGCGCGAAGCCATTTGCCGCCACATGATCGCGATGGCGCGCGACCTGGGGCTGGAATGCGTTGCCGAAGGGGTGGAAACGGAAGCGCAGCGGGCCGCGCTGCGCGCGCTGCGTTGCCCGCTCGGCCAGGGCTACCTGTGGTCGGCACCCAAGCCCATTGACGCCTTTATCGCCGAGGCGATCGAGCGCGCGCCGCGCCCCGGCTAGCGCGGCCTGGCGCGGGCTATTGCCCCGCGCGGAACGGATATTTGGCGAAGATCTGCCCCACGACCTTGTCGATGCGCTGCTGCGCATTGGCCTTGTCGCCGGTATCCACGCTGCCCACCGCCACGCCTTCCCACACCAGCTTCTTTTCGCGGGCATCGACCAGGTCGATATTGAGCGTGCCTTCGGTATAGGTATAGACGTCGTTGTAGAAGCCATAGCCGGGCCACGGCGCATAGAGGCCGCCGCGATAGCCGTAATAGCCCATCATCGGCGCCGGCGCCGGGCTGACCTGGACCTTTTCCTGCAACCGGGCATTGAAGTTGACCAGCAGGTCCGGGGACTGCTGCGCATAGCGGTAGCCGCGCGCTGTCATCTCGCGCTGCACCGCGCCCTTCAGGTACTGGGTGGTCAGGCTCTCGTACCCCTGTCGGTCGGTGCCCGGATGCTCGACGAAGCCGAAACTGCGGTAGGCGCCGAAGTTGGTCGAGCGGTTGTAGTCGGTCTTGATGTCGGGCGCGCTGGCGCAGCCTGCAACGGTCAGCGCCACTGACACCAGCGGAAAGGACAGCCGGAAGGATTTCACGATACGTCTCCAGAGGGCACGGTCATGCTTGCGCGCGGCGCCTGCCCCACAGGGAGCTAGTTGAGCTTCCCGCTGATGCCGCCCACGCTGAGCCGGCCAGCGCCCAGCAGAGCCACGGCCAGTGCTGCGCCGAGGTACATGCCCTGAAGCTCCAGCGCCCAGCCGCCGGTATCGGCCAGCATGCCGAACTGCTTGCTGTGCACCAGGAACATCGCGAACAGCATGTTGGCGGCGACGACGACCGCCGCCAGCCGGCTCCACAACCCGATGATCAGCAGGATCGGCGCCAGCAGCTCGCCGATATAGACACCATAGGCGACCCAGGCCGGCAATCCCGCATCGGCGACCACCTTCGACACGAAACCGATGCCGGATGCGCCGGTCACCTTGGCGATGCCGTGCATCAGAATCAGCACGCCAAGCACGATGCGCAGCAACGCCTTGCCCAAATCCTGGGAACCCTGAGAGCCACCCATGGCCATTCTCCTTGCCGAGTTGTACGGGAACGGTCCGGCTTCCATGCGCCTTTACCCTCACGCGCTGGCTGCCGCCCCTGTACCTTAGTGCGAGCCGGCGTGAAGGTAAAGCCGCAATTGTCAGACTTACCTGCGCTGCGCCGATGACCCAAGGCCATAGTCCGGGTGCCGCATCCGCGCTCTTGCCGATCGCGCCAGACGTACCCGGCAAGTCGGTGGCGCTAGACCACCCTGTGCATGGCCGGCTGCCTCGCTTCGACCATGCCGGCCTTGCGCGCGCACTCGGGCAGGATTTCGCCCAGGAAATCGAGGAAGCGCCGGGTCGCCGGCGTGACGCCCTTGCGCGACGGGAAGACCGCATGCAGCGTGCCGACCGGCATCTCATATTGGGGCAGCAGCAGTTCAAGCTGGCCGCTGTCGATGGCGTCGCGGCAGTACATGCGCGGCAGCATGGCCACGCCCACGCCGGCGATCGCGGCCTCGCGCAGCAGCGCGAATTCATCGGTGACCAGGCGCGGGTCGTAGGCGATCTGGATGGTCTCGCCGGGCTTGCAGCGCAGCGTCCAGACGTGCTTGCCGTCATGCGGGTGCTGGCCCACGCCGGGCATGCCGTCGAGCGCCTGCGGCGTGCGCGGCCGGCCGATGCTGTCGAGCAGCCCGGGACTCGCCACCAGCATCAGCTGGCTCTCGCCGAAGGTGCGCACGGCCAGGCTTGAGTCCTCCATCACCTCGCGTACTCGCAGCGCGAGGTCGAAGCCTTCCGCGATCACGTCGACACGCCGGTTGGTGGCCTCCAGCTCGATCCGCACCGCGGGGTTGGCCCGCATGAAATGCCCGATGGCCGGCGCCAGCAGGATCTGTGCAATCGCCACCGGGCAGCTCACGCGCAGTGTGCCGCCGGGCTGCTCGCGCGCCTGCTCGATCACTTCGCGCGCGGCTTCGGCTTCATTGAGCATGGCGCGGCAACGTTCGTAGAACGACTCGCCGAGCGGCGTCACGCGCACCTGCCGCGTGGTCCGCCGCAGCAGCTGCACACCCAGGTCGCGCTCCAGCTGGGCGATGCGCCGGCTCAGGCGCGACTTGGGCACGCCGGTGGCGCGGCTGGCGGCCGAGAAGCTGCCGTGTTCCACCACCTGCGCGAACAGGGACAAGTCGTTGAGGTCTTGCATGACGGTTTGGCGTGGCGTTGCATCGATAGAACAATCATTTGCATTTTGCCTCACTACCGATACCAATGGCCAGCCAGTATCTTTCCTCCATCGCAACCGCCCCTTCGTGGAGATAGACATGAACATCCTGCAGATCGATTCCAGCGTCCTCGGCGGCAACTCCGTTTCCCGCAACCTGACCGCCAGCGTGGTGGCCGACCTGGTCGCAGCCAACCCGGAGGCCAAGGTCACCGTGCGCGACTTGGAGCAGGATGCGCCGGCGCACCTGTCGGGCAACCTGCTCCCGGTGCTGGGCGGTCCCAAGGATGGCCTGAGCGCCGTGCAGCAAGCCGAACTGGAGCGCACCGAGCAGTTGCTGGCCGAATTCCTCGCCGCCGACGTGCTGGTGCTGGGCGTGCCGCAGTACAACTTCGGCATCCCGAGCCAGCTCAAGGCCTGGTTCGACCGCATCGCACAGGCTGGCCGCACCTTCAAGTACACCGAGAACGGCCCGATCGGCCTGGCAGGCGGCAAGCGCGTGATCGTGGTGTCGTCGCGCGGCGGCGTGCGCCAGGATGCGAATGCGCTGGACCTGCACGAAGTCACCGTCGACGTGGTGCTGCGCTTCCTCGGCATCACCGACATCACTTACGTGCGTGCCCACGGCCTGGCCATGGGTCCGGAGTTCCGCGAAGCCGGGCTGGCCAGCGCCCGTACCGAAGTCGCGGCGCTGAACGACGCCACCCGGCTGGCTGCCTGAATGGCTTGCCGCAATGGCTGACTGAAGCCAGCGGGCCGCGGCGCACCGTGTAGGACGGCGCCTGCTCGCCCCGGCAACGGATCGGGTCTATGATGGTTCGGGGCGCTACGGCGCCCCGCGTGCCATTGGCGGCACTGGCGCAGCCAGCAAGGACGCGCCGGCCGGCCGCCTGCAGTCATCGATCGATCCATCCCCGGGAGCCCGCATGACTTCAGCCCTGTTGCCCGCCGCCGCCCTCCATCCCCCGCACGAACCTGCCCTCCTTTCACAGTATCGCCACGTCCGCGCCAGCACCGAGACGCTGGTGGCCGACCTGTCCGATGCCGATGCCACCGTGCAATCGATGGACGACGCCAGCCCGGCAAAATGGCACCTGGCGCACACCACCTGGTTCTTCGAGGAATTCGTGCTGGCCGCGCGCCTCCCCGACTATGAGCCGGTGGATCCGGACTACCGCTACCTGTTCAACTCCTATTACGAGGCAGTCGGCCCGCGCCATCCACGCCCGCAGCGCGGTCTGCTGACGCGCCCGTCGCTGGACGAGGTGCTGGCGTACCGCGAGGCCGTGGACGAGTCGATGATGGCGCTGCTCGGCAGCGCCCAGACCGACGCCGAGGCCGCGCTGATCACGCTCGGCCTGCAGCACGAGCAGCAGCACCAGGAACTCCTGCTGACCGACATCCTGCACCTGTTCGCGCAGAATCCGCTGCGGCCGGCCTTCGCGCCGGAGCTGCCCGAGCCGGTAATCGCGGACCCGCGCCCGGCGCCCGACTGGATCGGCTTCGACGGCGGCGTGGTCGAGATCGGCCATCGCGGCGAGAGCTTTGCCTTCGACTGCGAGGGGCCGTGCCACAAGGTTTACCTGCAGCCGTTCACGCTGTGCTCGCACCCGGTCACCAACCGCCAGTGGTTCGAGTTCATCGATGACGGCGGCTACCAGACCGCCGGCCTGTGGCTGTCCGACGGCTGGCGCTGGGCCTGCGAGCAAGGCATCCAGGCGCCGCTGTACTGGGAAGCGCGCGAAGGCACGTGGTGGCAGATGACGCTGCGCGGCATGCATCCGGTCGATCCGGACAGCCCGGTCACCCATATCAGCTTCTACGAGGCCGAAGCCTTTGCACGCTGGGCCGAGCGGAGGCTGCCGACCGAGGCGGAATGGGAGCACGCCGCGCGCAGCCTGCCGGCGACCGGGAATTTTGCCGAAGGCCGCGCGCTGCGGCCGCTGCCGGACCGGCAGAACACCTCGGGCGTGCTGCGCCAGATGTTCGGCGATGTCTGGGAATGGACCGGCAGCGCCTTCCTTCCTTATCCCGGCTTCCGCCCGAACCCCGGCGCACTCGGCGAGTACAACGGCAAGTTCATGAGCAGCCAGATGGTGCTGCGCGGCGGGTCGTGCGTCACGCCCGAATCGCATATCCGGGCAACCTACCGCAACTTCTTCTACCCGCACCAGCGCTGGCAGTTCACGGGCGTGCGGCTGGCGGACGACGTCTAGGCGCTGCCCTGCGTTCTAGCGCGGTGTCAGCGCGGTGTCAGCGCGGCGCCAGCCAGCGCCACGCCAGCCATGCCAGCAAGACCCACAGCAGCACGATGACCACGGCGGCCGCGCGATTGCGCGGCCGTTGCGCATGGGTGGCCTGCCAGGCCTCGGCGCGGCCGCGGCATTCCTCGGTGACCACGGGCGGAATCATCCGCAAAGCGAGCCAGATGCCCAGCGGCACGAGCACGACATCGTCGAGGTAGCCCAGCACCGGGATGAAATCGGGAATCAGGTCGATCGGGCTAAAGGCATAGCCGACCACCAGCACCGCCAGCAGCCGCGCGCCCCGCGGCGTGCCGGGGTGGCGGCTGCAGAACCACAGTGTCAGCAAGCTGGCCTTGAGCCGCCGTGCCCACTGGCGCAGGCGGCCCGGCGCGGCCGGGGCTGGCGCAGCATCCATGCCGGGGCGCTCCTTACCAGCCCTTGGTCTGCGGCGCGGCCGGGGCGTTGGCGGGACGCTGGCCGCCCGGCGTTCCCGTGGGCGCCTTCAGCGGCGGCGCCGGCACGATCGGCGTCTGCGGATAGAGCTTCTGCCAGCGCGTCTTCAGGCCATTGGCGATCTCGGCCTGGTTGTAGCGCTCGGCAAAGTCGATCACGGTCATGCCCTGCTGGTTCTTCAGGCGCATGTCGGCGCCTTCGTCCAGCAGCAGCTTGACGGTCTCGATATGCCCCGCGCGCGCGGCCATCATCAGCGGCGTGGTGCCGTTGGGCGACTCCGCGTCGATATACGCGGCATGGTCGACCAGGTACTTGACCACGTTGTCATGGCCATTGGTGGCGGCATAGTGCAGCGGGGTCCAGCCGGTCTTGTTGATCTCGGCTTCCATCTCGTCGACCATCAGCTTGACCATATCGAGCTGGCCCTGCAGCGCCGCCATCATCAGCGGGGTCTCCCCGGCGGGGTTGGCCTTGTCGAAGTCGATGTCCTTGGCGCGGATCAGCACCGTTGCCGCCTTGAGCGACTTCTCGCGCAGCGCCAGCACCAGCACCGGGTTGCCGCGGCTGTCGGCGATATTGGGATCGACGCCCTTGGCCAGCAGCTTCTTGACGGTATTGGCGTCGTCGAACTCGACCGCCTTGCGCATGTCATCGGCGGGCGCGGCCTGCGCCAGCGTGGCCGCGGCCAGCACCACCGCGCCGGCGGCGCGGCGGAAAAACTTCAGGTCAAACATGAGCATTCCTGTCGATATGCCTGAATAGGTTGAAGAAATTCTCCGTCGTCTGCTCAGCCACCTGCGCCACCGGCACCCCTCTCAGTTGCGCAATGAACTCGCCTACGTGGCGCACCCAGGCCGGCTCGTTGGTCTTGCCGCGGTACGGCACGGGTGCCAGGTAGGGTGAATCGGTCTCGATCAGCATGCGGTCGAGCGGCACCTTGCGCGCGGTCTCCTGCAAATCGGCGGCGCTCTTGAAGGTGACGATGCCGGAAAACGAGATATGGAAGCCCTGGTCCAGCGCCTGCCGGGCGACGTCCCAGGTCTCGGTAAAGCAATGCATCACGCCGCCGGCTTCGCCCGCGTTCTCCTCACGCATGAGGCGCAGCGTATCGTCTGCGGACGAGCGGGTATGGATGATCAGCGGCTTGCCGGTCTGGCGCGCCGCGCGGATATGGTTGCGGAAGCGTTCGCGCTGCCATTCCATGTCGGCGATGCTGCGGCCGTTGAGTCGGTAGTAGTCCAGCCCGGTCTCGCCGGTGCCGACCACGCGCGGGTGCGCCGACAACTCAACCAGACGCTCGACGGATGGGTCTTCCCCCTCTTCATAGTCGGGATGCACGCCGACCGAGGCATACAGGTTGGGATGCTGCTCGGCCAGCGCCAGCACGCGCGGGAAGTCCTCCAGCGTCACCGAGATGCACAGCGCATGCGTGACCTGGTTGGCGCGCATGTTTTCCAGCAGTTCGGGCAGGCGCGCGGCCAGCTCGGGGAAATCGATATGGCAGTGGGAATCAACAAACATGGGAAATCTCTTGTCCTCGGCACTAATCTTCGGCCGTTCAGGCCTGCTGCCCGTCATCCACGCGGAGGCCGAGGATGATCAGGTCGCGCTCGACGCCGTCCAGCACCGCCACGCGCGGCAGGTCGCCCCAGCGGGTAAAGCCCATCGCGGCGAACAGGCCCAGGCTGGGGGCGTTGTGGCCAAAGATGAAGCCGAGCAGTGTATTCACGCCGACCGTGGGCGCGTGGTCGATGGCCTGCTGCAGCAGGTAGCGGCCCAGCCCCTGGCCGCGGCGTTCTGCGTCCAGGTAGATCGAGACCTCGGCGGTGCCGCCATAGGCCGGGCGGCCGTAGAAATCGGAAAAGCTCATCCAGCCGGCCATGCGGCCGTCGGCATCCTCGCACACCCAGAGCGGGCGGCGCCCGGGCTGGTGGGCGTCGAACCACGCCTGGCGCGAGGCCACGGTAACGGGTTCGGTATCGGCGGTGACCATGCGCGAGGGCACGGTGCTGTTATAGATCGCGACGATGCCCGGCAGGTCGCGGGGCTCGGCAATACGCAGCGAAAAACGGGAAGAATTCATTAACAATCAATGGATTGCGAAACTGTTTTCGCAATCTTCATAAGGTTTGTGTGGGGCGCCCGGACTCCAGCAGCTTGCCCAGGATTTCCTCCACCGCGCGGCGCAGGTTGCGCCCGTTGTCGTCGTCGGGCAAGTGTACGCCGACGCCGGGGGTCTTCATCGGCGTGCCCGCCGGAGTGATCCAGGCCACCTGGCCCGCGATCTGGTATTTCTGCGGCCGGTCCAGCAGCGACAGCACCAGGAACACCTGCTCGCCCAGCCGGAACGGCCGGTTCGACGGCACGAAAATGCCCCCGCGTGCCAGGAACGGCATATAGGCCGCGTACAGACCGGCCTGGTCCTTGATGGACAACGACAGCACATTGGGACGCGATGCCGCCCCGCTGCCGGTCGGCGCGCCCAGCGGGGCGGTCGGTGGCGCCCCGGTCGCTGCAGTGTTCATGGTTGACCCCCCTGAATGACGATGCTGCTTGTTGTTATGGGTTTGTGCTGCAATGGCGCTGCCTTATCGGAACAGCTGCCGGTACTCCAGGAATACTGCCTCCATCACCAGCCTTGCCGCCAGCGGATGGTTCTCGCTGCGGCGATGCGCGGTCAGCCGCGTCGCATAGGCCTGCAGCCGGTGCGCGTCGGTGGCCCCGGCGCAGCGCGCCAGCGCGGCGCGCTCCTTGGGGAAGTAGCGCGGCGCGGTGCCGCCGGCGGCATCCAGCCGCAGCTTCAGCAGATCGTACGTCCAGCGCTGCAGGATGCCAAGCACGGCGGGCACGGGCAGCTTCTGCAGTTGTTCGGCGACTGCGGAGGCGTCGAACGCGGCACCCGCACCCAGCTGGCTGACCAGCAGGCGTTGCAGCGGCTGCTCCTCGGCCTCGGCCGCGTGCAGCGCGGTCAGCGGCGAACCACCGGCCTGCGCCAGCTGGGCCTCGGCATCGGCAACCCCCTGGCCTTGCAGCCATCCGAGCGCCGCCTCCGGCGTCGGGCGTTGCGCCGAAAACTGGCGGCAGCGCGACAGGATGGTCGGCAGGATACGGTCGAGCCGGTCGGTCACCAGCAGGAATACGGTCGACGGCGGCGGTTCCTCCAGCGTCTTCAGCAGCGCGTTGGCGCCCTCGGTCTGCAGCGCATCGAGCGGATACACGACCACCACACGCAGGCCCGCGCGGTGCGTGCCGACGCCCACCGCATCGATCAGCGCACGCACCTGCTCCATGCGGATGATCTTGCTCGGCGCCTTTTTCTTGCCGCCTTCGTCGGTATCGGGCTCGGCCGAGGCATCCAGCGCCTCGGGGCGCACGACAGTGAAATCGGGGTGGTTTCCCTGGCTGAACCAGTGGCACGCCGAACACTGGCCGCAGGGCTGGCCGTCGGGACGCGGTGCCTCGCACAGCAGCCCTTGCGCGAAATGCAGCGCCAGGTCGCGCTTGCCGATGCCTTGCTGGCCATGGATCAGCAATGCATGCGGGAGCCGTTCGCGCAGGATGCCGAGCCGTTGCCAGTCTTCCTTCTGCCAGGGATAGAGCATGTGAATCAGTGGGTTAGCCGCGATCTTTGACGTGTTGGCTTAGAAAATCGGGTTATGGCAGCGCATGGGCTTCGCCATCATCATCCGCACATAGTGCTGCCAGATCGATTAAAGGGTTGCGATGATTTGCCCAAGTTCCTCGCGGATCGCCTCGATGCTGCGCGTGGCGTCGATCACGCGGAAGCGCCCCGGCGCCGCGGCAGCACGGCGCAAGTACTCATCGCGGGTGCGCTGGAAGAACGCGCGCGATTCCGCCTCGAACTTGTCAGGTTCACGCGCCCCGGCCAGCCGCTCGCTGGCGGTTTCCAGCGGCACGTCGAACAGCAGCGTCAGGTCCGGCTGCAGGCCGTCCTGCACCCAGTCTTCCAGGACTTCGAGCCGCTGCCTCGGCAGGCCCCGGCCCCCGCCCTGGTAGGCGAAGGTGGCATCGGTAAACCGGTCCGAGATGACCCATTCGCCGCGCGCCAGTGCGGGCGCGATGACCTCGGCGATATGCTCGCGCCGCGCCGCGAACATCAGCAGCGCCTCGGTCTCGAGGTGCATTTTCCGGTGCAGCAGCAGCTGGCGCAGGTCTTCGCCCAGCGGCGTGCCGCCCGGCTCGCGGGTGGTGACCACGGCGGGAATGCCGGGGCGCGCGCGCAGCCGCCCCGCCACCCATTCGATATGGGTGCTCTTGCCGGCGCCGTCGATGCCTTCGAAGGTGATGAATTTTCCGCGCATGGAATGCCTATTTGCCGCGCTGGTACTTGTCGACCGCGCGGTTGTGTTCGGGTAGCGAGTTGGAGAAATGGCTGCTGCCGTCGCCGCGGGCGACGAAGTACAGCGCATCGGACGGTGCCGGCGCGGTGGCCGCCGCCAGCGAGGCCAGGCCCGGCAGCGCGATCGGCGTGGGCGGCAGGCCGGTGCGGGTGTATGTATTGTACGGGGTGTCAGCCTGCAGGTCGCGCTTGCGCAGGTCGCCGTCGAAGGTCTGGCCCAGGCCGTAGATCACGGTCGGGTCGGTCTGCAGCATCATGTTCTTGCGCAGGCGGTTGATAAACACCGCGGCGATCATCGGGCGCTCCGTGGCCTGCCCGGTTTCTTTCTCCACGATCGATGCCATCACCAGCGCTTCGTACGCGGACTTGTACGGCAGGTCGGGCGCGCGCGCGTTCCAGGCTTCATTGAGGCGGCGCTGCATGGCGCGATAGGCGTGCTTGTACAGGTCGATATCGCTGCTGCCGCGCGCAAACAGGTAGGTGTCCGGGAAGAACAGTCCCTCGGGCGAAGTCTCGGCGGCGCCGATCGCCTTCATCAGCTCCGCGTCGGACATGTCGCGCGTATCGTGGCGCAGCGCCGGGCTGGCATCGACCGCCGCGCGCATCTTGCGGAATTCCCAGCCCTCGATCACTGTGACCACGTAGTGCGTGACCTCGCCGCGCACCAGCTTGCCCATCACCGACAGCGGCGTGGCGCCGGTCTCGAATTCATAGCCGCCGGCCTTCAGGTCGGACCCGTGGCCGGTCAGGCGCACCAGCAACGCGAACAGCCGCGGGTCCATGCCGACGCCGCCGCGCTGGATCTGGCGGCCGACGCTGGCCACGCCGGAATTGGGCTTGATCACCACTTCGACGACCGGCGAACGGTTCAGCGCCAGCGGGTGATTGGCCCACCACGCAAAGCCGCCGGCGGCCGCCAGCGCAAGTACCAGGACCGCCAGGCCCAGGCGAAGGAAAAAACGTTTCATGTATCAGGATCGGGGGTGAGACTGCGGCGCCCCGGCCGAAAATCTCGTAGCCCCATATAATAACCGGCAGCCTCGCACCTACCATGCGCGGCGGCTCCTGCGCCTCTTGCGCACCCCGGCCGCGCGCGCCGCCAACGGTGCCTATGCAACCCGACACAACCCGACACAACCCGATTCGTCCCGACGATCGCCACGATTTCGCAATGCCAGTGATGAATGCCCAAGCCCCGGAACTCGCCGCCAGCCTTGAATCCTTGCAGTCCGGCGGAATCGTCTGTGCCCCCGCCGGGCTCGGACTGATCCGCGTGGCTGGCGACGATGCCGCCAGCTTCCTGCACACCCAACTCACCAATGCGGTCGAGGACCTGGAGCCGGGCACCGCGCGCCTGGCCGGCTACTGCTCGCCCAAGGGGCGCCTGCTCGCCTCCTTCCTGATGTGGCGCGATGCCGCAGGCATCGTGCTGCAGTTGTCCGCCGATATCCAGGCCGCGGTGCAGAAGCGGCTGTCGATGTTCGTGCTGCGCTCCAAGGCCAGGCTGGCCGATATCACGCCCGCCAGCGCGATCGTCGGCGTCGCCGGTGCCGGTGGCGCCGCCGCATTGGCCGCCGCGGACCTGCCGGCGCCGGAAGCGCCCTTTGCCGTGGCCGAGGCCAACGGCATCAGCGTGATCCGCCTGCCGGACGCCGCCGGCCAGCCGCGCTGGCAACTGGTGCTGCCCGCCGAGCGCGCCGACGCCGTGCGCGCGGCGCTGGCCGGCAAGCTGCAGGACGCGCCGCCGACGCTGTGGGACTGGCTGGAAGTGCAGTCCGGCCTGCCCCGCATCGTCGCCGCGACGCAGGAGCAGTTCGTGCCGCAGATGATCAATTTCGAGCTGGTCGGCGGCGTGAATTTCCGCAAGGGCTGCTACCCGGGCCAGGAAATCGTCGCGCGCAGCCAGTACCGCGGCACGCTCAAGCGCCGCATGTGGCTGGTGCAGGGCGAGGGCGAGGTGCCTGTGCCCGCGGCGGAGGTCTACCGGCCGGAAGACCCCGGCCAGCCGTGCGGCATGATCGTCAATGCCGCGCCCGCGCCGCAGGGCGGCTGGGCCGGGCTGGCCGAGCTGAAGATCGACGCCGCCGGCAGCGCGCTGCGGCTGGGCAGCGCCGAAGGCGAGGCGCTGGCGACCGCCACCCTGCCCTACGACGTGCCGCTGGGCGAAGCTGCCCAGGCGGCGGGCTGATTTTTCAGAAGCGGAACCTGCCATGAGCGACCACCTGTTCGTCTATTTCCGCGTGCCAGAGGCTGTTGCCGCCGAAGCGCTGCCGCTCTGGCACCGCTGGATGGAGACGGTTGCCGAGGCGACCGGAATTGGTGGTACGCTGATGCGCAGGCCCGAGACCCGAGCCGGCGTGCAGACCTGGATGGAATGCTACGCCGACGTGCCGCCCGCCTTCGATGTCACGCTGGCCGGCCTGTGGCGCCAGAGCGGGCTGGACCAGTGGGTGGACGGCGAGCGGCAGGCCGAACACTTTATCGACCTGGACGTGCTGTAGCGTCCCGGAACTGCCGAAACGCGAAGTACTGGAATCACCGCCCCCAGCGCCCCCGGCGGCAAAGGAAGTCGAACGATGTGCCTGATCCTGGTTGCCTGGCAATCCCACCCGGACTATGCCCTGGTCGTCGCCGGCAACCGCGATGAATTCTATGTCCGCCCCGCGGCGGCCGTGCACTGGTGGCAGGATGCGCCGCACGTGCTGGCCGGACGCGACCTGGCGGACGTCATCGGCGAGCCCGGCACCTGGATGGGCGTCAACGCCGACGGACGCTTTGCCGCGCTGACCAATTACCGGGCCCCGTCCGAGAAGCGCACCGACGCCCGCTCACGCGGCGAGCTGGTGGCCGGCTTCCTGCGCGGCCATGACGCGCCGTCCGATTATCTCGACGGGCTGGCCGGCCAGGACGGCTGCTACAACGGCTTCAACCTGCTAGCCTGCGACCTGCGCGAACTCTGGTGGTACAGCAACCGCTCGGCCACGCGCCAGCCGCAGAAGCTGCGGCCGGGCCTGTACGGGTTGTCCAATGCGCTGCTCGACACCCCCTGGCCCAAGGTGCGCAGCCGCGTAGGCGCGCTCGCCGAGGTGCTGGCGGCCGACAGCGGGCGGGCCGATGCCAGTGCCGAACCGTACCTGCAAATGCTGGCCGACGAGCGGCAGGCTGCGGATTTCGAGCTGCCCTCCACCGGCGTCGCACCGGAGTGGGAGAAATTGCTGTCGTCGGCGTTTATCCGCTCGCAGTCATACGGCACCCGCGCGAGCACGGTGCTGCGCGTGCGGCACGACGGCCGCTTCGACCTGAGCGAGCGCAGCTTCGATGCCACCGGCCGCATCGGCGAGGTCTCATACCACGGCAAGCTGAACCTGCCGCGCGATACCCGCATCATGCAGGCACCGCGGTAATGGTGGCAGCGGGCGCTCAGCCCGCCAGCCGCTTGCGCATCTCGATATGCGGGATGCCGGCTTCTTCGAACTCCTCCCCCGACTGGGCAAACCCGGCGCGCACATAGAACGGCGCGGCATGGGTCTGAGCATTGAGCACCACTTCCGGGTAGCCGAGCTGCGCGGCCTTTTCCATCAGCGCCTGCAGCACCAGCGCGCCGACACCGGTGCCGCGCGCCCCTTTCAGCACCGCCATGCGGCCGATATGGCCATCGGGCAGCAGCCGGCCCGTGGCCACCGGCGTGCCATCCTCGGCCAGCGCCAGCGCGTGCCAGCTGGGCTCGTCCCATTCATCCCATTCCAGTTCCACCGGCACGTTCTGCTCTTCGACGAACACGGTGTAGCGGATCGCACGGGCACGTTCGCGCGCTTCGGACCAGGGGCAGATCAGGACGGTGACTGGCATGGTGGTTGGGGCCTGACTAAGGCAGTAATAGGCAGAAATCCGGTATCCCAGGTTTGCGGCCCCGGGACGGGCGCCCATGATACGCCAGCCCCGGCCAAGCGGCGAAGCACCAAAGTGGCGCATTGGCAACTGCAATTGCACCATGCTAGGGTTTGCCCGGGGTCGGCATCGCTCCGGCAAATTTGTATGATGACCTTATTACCCAATAACCCGGGGAATCCGCATGTTCCAGAAAGTCCCTGCCCGCGCCCTGACCGACAACGTCGCCGAACAACTGCTGGACAAGATCCAGAACGGTGCCTTTGCCCGCGGCGACAAGCTGCCCACCGAGGCAGTGCTGTCCGAAGAGTTCGGCGTCAGCCGCACCGTGGTGCGCGAGGCGATTTCCCGGCTGAAGTACGAAGGCGTGGTCGAGTCGCGCCAGGGTAGCGGCGTGTTCGTGACGCTGCAGGCCGGCATCCGGCCGCTGCGCATCGACTACACCGACACCGGCACGCTGGAAGCTGTGCTGCAGATCGTCGAGCTACGCCGCGCGATCGAGGCCGAAGTGGCCGCGCAGGCCGCCCGCCGCCGCACCGATGCGTCGATGGCCGCCATCGATGCCGCGCTGGCGCGCATCGGCGAGGAAGTCGGGCAAGGCGGCGACGGCGTGGCCGCGGACGTGGCCTTCCATCGCGCCATCGCCGGCGCCACCGGCAACCCCTACTTCCTGAAAACGCTGGAATTCCTCAGCCAGTACCTGGAAACGGCCACCCGCGTGACCCGGACCAACGAGGCGCGCCGCGCCGACTTCTCGCGCCAGGTGCGCGAGGAACACCAGGCCATCGTCGCGGCGATCCGCGCCGGCGACCCGCTGGCCGCGCGCAATGCCGCGCAGAACCACATGTACAACGCCGCCCGCCGGCTGGCACAGCTGGGTGCCGACGAGGATGCCGATGGTAGCGGCTCCGCCGGCGATGAAGCCGCCGGCACGCGGGGCGCGTCGAACTGACGCCGTCCGCATCCTTCAAGCCTTTCCCATATCAGATTCAGGAGTCCCTCTATGTCCAGGAATATCGGCGTCATCGGCCTTGGTGCCATGGGCTTTGGTGTCGCGCAGTCGCTGCTGCGTGCCGGTTTCAACGTGCACGCCTGCGACCTGCGCCCCGAAGTGCTGCAGCGCTTTGCCGATGCAGGCGGCGTGCCGTGCGCGTCGCCCGCCGAGCTGGGCAGCCGCTGCGACGTGGTGCTGACGCTGGTCGTCAATGCGCAGCAGACCGAGGCCGTGCTGTTCGGCGCCAACGGCGCAGTGGCCGAAATGCAGCCGGGCAAGCTGGTGATCGCCAGCGCCACGGTGCCGCCGGGCTTTGCCGAGACTTTGGGCCGCCGCCTCGCTGAAAAGGGCCTGCTGATGCTGGACGCGCCGGTCTCCGGCGGGGCCGCGCGCGCCGCCAGCGGCGAAATGACCATGATGACGTCGGGCCCCGCCGAAGCCTACGCACTGGCCGAGGACGTGCTGGCCGCCATCGCCGGCAAGGTATACCGCCTGGGCGCCACGCACGGGGCGGGCTCCAAGGTCAAGATCATCAACCAGCTGCTGGCCGGCGTGCATATCGCCGCCGCGGCCGAGGCGATGGCGCTCGGCATGCGCGAAGGCGTGGACCCGGACGCGCTCTATGACGTGATCACGCACAGCGCGGGCAACTCGTGGATGTTCGAGAACCGCGTGCCCCATATCCTGAAGGGCGACTACACCCCGCTGTCGGCGGTCGACATCTTCGTCAAGGACCTGGGCATGGTGCTCGACACCGCGCGCACCAGCAAGTTCCCGCTGCCGCTGTCGGCCGCCGCGCACCAGATGTTCATGATGGCTTCCACCGCCGGCCATGGCGGCGAAGACGATTCGGCCGTGATCAAGATCTTCCCGGGCATCGAACTGCCGGGCAAGGCTGAGTAAGGAGCATTGACGATGACCGCGCTCCTTGGCTGTATCGCCGACGACTTTACCGGCGCCACCGACCTCGCCAACACGCTGGTGCGCAATGGCATGCGCACCGTACAAACCATCGGCGTGCCTGAGTCCGTGGCCGATATCGGCGAAGCCGATGCACTGGTGGTCGCGCTGAAGTCACGCACCATTCCCGCCGCAGAAGCCGTGGCGCAATCGCTGGCCGCGCTGGAATGGCTGCGCGCGCAGGGCTGCCGCCAGTTCGTGTTCAAGTACTGCTCGACCTTCGATTCGACCGATGCCGGCAATATCGGCCCGGTCGCCGAAGCGCTGCTGGCCGCGCTGGACAGCGATTTCACCATCGCCTGCCCCGCCTTCCCCGAGAACGGCCGCACTATCTTCCGCGGCCACCTGTTCGTGGGCGACGCGCTGCTAAATGAGTCGGGCATGGAGCACCATCCGCTGACGCCGATGACCGATGCAAGCCTGGTGCGCGTGCTGCAGCGCCAGAGCCAGAGCCAGAGCAAGGTCGGCCTGCTGCGCTACGACGCCGTGGCGCGCGGCGCGCAGGCCACGGCCGAGCGCATCGCGGCGCTGCGCCACGACGGCGTGCGGCTGGCGATTGCCGATGCGGTATCTGACGCCGATCTGTTCACGCTGGGCGAAGCCTGCGCCGGCCTGCCTCTGATCACCGGCGGCTCCGGCATCGCGCTGGGCCTGCCCGGGAATTTCCGCCGCGCCGGCCTGCTGCCGCAGCGCGGCGATGCCGACGCGGTTCCCGCCATCGATGGCCCGGGCGTGGTGCTGGCCGGCAGCGCCTCGCGCGCGACCAACCGGCAAGTGGCCCGCTGGCTGGAGCAAGGCCGCCCGGCGCTGCGCATCGACCCGCTCGCGCTGGCGCGCGGCGAAGCCGTGGCCGACGCCGCGCTGGACTTTGCCGCGTCGCACGACGAGCCGGTGCTGGTCTACGCCACCTCCAGCCCCGACGAAGTCAAGGCCGTGCAGGCAGAGCTGGGCATCGAGCGTGCCGGCCACCTGGTCGAGCAATGCCTGGCCACGGTTGCCGCCGGGCTGCTCGCACGTGGCACGCGCCGCTTTGTGGTCGCCGGCGGCGAAACCTCCGGCGCCGTCGTTCAGGCGCTGGGCGTGCGCGCGCTGCGCATCGGCGCGCAGATCGCTCCCGGCGTGCCGGCCACGGTCACGCTGGGCGCCACGCCGCTGGCACTGGCGCTCAAGTCTGGCAATTTCGGCGGCCCCGACTTCTTCGACGAAGCGCTGCGGCAGCTGGGAGGTCAATGATGTCCACGGAAAGCCAGCTGCGCGAAGAGATCTGCCGCATCGGCGCCAGCCTCTACCAGCGCGGCTATACAGTCGGCTCGGCCGGCAATATCAGCGCGCGGCTGGACGACGGCTGGCTGATCACACCGACCGACGCCTGCCTGGGCACGATGGATCCCGCCGCGGTCGCCAAGGTAGCGACGGACGGCACCTGGGTGTCGGGCGACAAGCCGTCCAAGACGCTCACGCTCCATCGCGCGATCTACGACAACAACCCCGGGGCGCACGCCGTGGTGCACACGCACTCGACGCACCTCGTGGCCCTGACGCTGGCCGGTGTCTGGCAACCGGACGACGTACTGCCGCCGCTCACGCCGTACTACGTGATGAAGGTCGGCCATATCCCGCTGATTCCCTATCACCGGCCCGGCGATCCCGCGGTCGCCGCGCGCGTGGCCACGCTGGCCGCGCAGGTGCGCGGCGTCCTGCTGGAGCGCCTCGGTCCGGTGGTGTGGGAGTCCAGCGTCTCGCGCGCCGCGTTCGCGCTGGAAGAACTGGAGGAGACCGCCAAGCTATGGATGATGATGAAGGACGCGCCGGGCTTCGCCGCCCGCGCGGCGCTGCCCGACGGCGCACTGACTGAGTTGCGCGACGCCTTCCAGGCGCGCTGGTAGCACTGCCACCCGTTTTTTCCGACTGACCACGGCCATACGGATCTGACCGGCGCGGTTGCCTTGCGGCCACCGTGCGGGGCACGCGCATGCCTGCGCATCGCGTGGCCGCAACCCATTACTAGACCAGACTCACCCTACCCGGAGACCACCGATGCCATCCAACCAACCGGCGGCCAGCGTGCCCGCCTTCGACAGCCTGGGCGGCAACGCCCGGCTCGATACCGACACCCAGATCGAGAAACGCGCCTATAACAAGGTGTTCTGGCGCATCATGCCGTTCCTGATGCTGTGCTACGTGGTCGCCTACCTCGACCGCGTCAACGTGGGTTTCGCCAAGCTGCAGATGGGCCAGGACCTGGCCTTTTCCGAGACCGTGTTCGGCCTGGGCGCCGGCCTGTTCTTCATCGGCTACTTCCTGTTCGAAGTGCCCAGCAACCTGCTGATGCACAAGATCGGCGCGCGCATCTGGATCGCGCGCATCATGATCACCTGGGGCATCATCTCGGCGCTATTCGTGTTCGTGCAGACGCCGACCCAGTTCTACGTGATGCGCTTCCTGCTCGGCCTGGCCGAGGCGGGCTTCTATCCCGGCGTGATCCTGTACCTGACCTACTGGTACCCGGCCAACCGCCGCGCCAAGATGATCGCGCTGTTCATGTCGGGCATCCCGGTCGCCGGCATGTTCGGCAACCCGCTGTCGGGCTGGATCATGGATGCCTTCAATGGCACGCATGGCATGAGCGGCTGGCAATGGATGTTCCTGCTGGAAGCCCTGCCCGCGCTGGTGATCGGCGTAGTGACGATCTTCGTTCTGCGCGACGGCATCGACAAGGCACCGTGGCTCAGCGCCGATGAAAAGCGCGTGCTCAAGCGCAATGTTGAAGAAGACCAGCAGAAGGCCGGCGCCGCCGCCGGTCAGGCCCATGGCCACTCGCTGGGCGCCGTGTTCAGCGACCGCCGCGTGTGGTGGATGTGCCTGATCTACTTCTGCTTCGTCACCGGCCAGTATGCGCTGACCTTCTGGATGCCCACGCTGGTCAAGGCCAGCGGCGTCACCGGCAACCTGAAGATCGGCCTGCTGTCGGCAATCCCGTTCATCTGCGCCATCATCGTCATGAACATCCTCGGGCACAGCGCCGATGCGCGCCAGGAACGCCGCTGGCACCTGATCGTGCCGGCGCTGATGGGTGCGGCGGGCTTTGCCATTGCCGCCTCGTTCACCAACAATACGACCGTGTCCATCGCCGCGCTGTCGCTGGCCGCCGCCGGGGTGCTGACCTGCGCGCCGCTGTTCTGGTCGCTGCCCACCGCATTCCTGTCCGGCATCGCCGCCGCCTCCGGCATCGCCGTCGTGAACTCGGTCGGCAACCTGGCGGGTTTCGTGTCGCCGTACATGGTCGGCGCGCTCAAGGACCTGACGCACAGCACACAGCTGCCGATGTACGTGCTGTCCGCGATCCTGGTGGTCGGCGCCGTGCTGGTGTGGCTGACGCCGGCTAAACTGGTCAACCGCTGAAATCCGGCCGGTCCGGTCGCGCTGACCGCGACCGGACCGGCTTCGTCCTACGCCCTGGAGTTCCCATGCCGCGCTTCGCCGCAAATCTCTCGATGATGTACAACGAGCACGCTTTCCTGGATCGCTTCGCCGCTGCCGCGGCGGACGGCTTCCAGGCGGTGGAGTACCTGTTCCCGTACGAGCACCCCGCCAGCGAGCTGCGCGCGCGCCTGGACGCGAACGGTCTCACCCAGGCGCTGTTCAATGCCCCGCCGGGTGATTGGGCCGCCGGCGAGCGTGGCCTGGCATCGCTGCCGGGGCGCGAGTCGGAATTCCGCGACGCCGTGGGCCGCGCGCTGGAATACGCCGGCGTGATCGGCAATGACCGCGTGCACGTGATGGCAGGCCTGGTGCCGGCCGATGCCGACCGCGCGCGCTACCGTGCCACCTACCTGGAAAACGTCGCGTTCGCCGCGAAGGCGGCCGCCGCGCAGGGCGTGACCATCGTGCTGGAGCCAATCAACACGCGCGACATGCCGGGCTATTTCCTGAACCGCCAGGACGACGCGCAGGCGATCTGCAAGGAAGTCGGCGCGGCCAACCTGAAGGTGCAGTTCGACTGCTACCACTGCCAGATCGTCGAGGGCGATATCGCCATGAAGCTCAGGCGAGACATGCCCGGCATCGGCCATATCCAGATCGCCGGCGTGCCCGAGCGCCATGAGCCGGACCTGGGCGAGCTGAACTATCCGTACCTGTTCGACCTGCTCGACACGCTCGGCTACCAGGGCTGGATCGGCTGCGAATACCGCCCGCGCGCCGGCACGTCCGAAGGGCTGGGCTGGCTCAAGCCCTACCTCGGCCGCTGATCCAACAACCATTACCGATCTCTTGCCATGAACGTACTGATTACCGGCGGCGCCGGCTTCCTCGGCCTGCAACTCGCCCGGCTGCTGCAACGCGGCACCCTGAACCTGGACGGCCAGGCCGTCGCCTTCGACCGCCTGACGCTGCTCGACGTGGTCGCGCCGCAAGGTCTTGACGATGCGCGCGTGCGCGTGGTGACCGGAGACCTGTCCGATCCCGCGGTACTGCGCCAGGCCATCGACAAGGACACCGGCGCGGTGTTCCACCTCGCCGCCGTGGTCAGCGGCCAGGCCGAGGCGGATTTCGAGCTGGGCATGCGCGTCAACCTCGACGCCTCGCGCGCGCTGCTCGAAACCTGCCGCGAGCTGGGCCACAAGCCGCGCGTGCTGTTCACCAGCTCGGTCGCGGTCTATGGCGGCGAGCTGCCGCCGGTGGTGCAGGACGACACCGCGCTGAACCCGCAATCGTCGTACGGCGTGCAGAAGGCGATCGGCGAACTGCTGCTGTCGGACTACAGCCGCCGCGGCTTCGTCGACGGCCGCGTGCTGCGCCTGCCGACCATCAGCGTGCGCCCGGGCAAGCCCAATGCGGCGGCCTCGTCGTTCGCCAGCGGCATCATCCGCGAGCCGCTGGCGGGCGTGACGGCCAACTGCCCGGTGGCGCCGGAAACGAAGCTGTGGCTGCTGTCGCCGCGCGCGGCGGTGGCGGCGCTGGTCAACGGCATCGAACTGGCCGGCGAACGGCTGGGCAACCGACGCGTGGTCAACCTGCCGGGGCTGTCGGTGACGGCAGCTGGCATGGTTG
This sequence comes from Cupriavidus phytohabitans, assembly GCF_017815025.1. Lineage (NCBI taxonomy): Bacteria > Pseudomonadati > Pseudomonadota > Betaproteobacteria > Burkholderiales > Burkholderiaceae > Cupriavidus > Cupriavidus phytohabitans. The sequence goes on along the minus strand of NZ_JAGIQB010000020.1, from coordinate 38,781 downwards.
ACGCGCTGCGCCGCGTGGCCGGCGATGCGGTGGCGGATCGCGTGACGTGGGAACGCGAAGAGCGCGTCGAGAAGATCGTCGGCACGTGGCCGGCGGCGTGGAATGCCGAGCGGGCGCTGTCGCTGGGGTTCGAGAGCGATGCCAGCTTTGATGCGGTGATCCGGGCTTATATGGAGGATGCGGGGGTGGGGAAGTAAGCTGACGCCGCGGCAAGCTAGTCGTACGCAAAGACGCGGGAGCTTGCCATCACCCCCTGCAATCGCTCCCCTCTCCCGCGAAGTGGGAGAGGGGAGCAAACAAGCGGGATATGAAGCCTCGTCGGGGCGGGCTACCCCGCCGGCTTCACCACCTCATACCCCTCGATAATCTCCCTCACCACCCCCGGGATCGCCGCCGACTTCTGCGTCGCCGGATCCGCGCACACATAGACGATCTCACCGGTGATCAGGTGCTCGTCGCCCCGGTACATCTCCACCCGGAACAACATGCTGGACCGCCCCAGCCGCGCCATGCGCCCGCGCAGTTCCAGCTCATCGTCAAAGCGCGCCGACGCGTGATACTCCAGCGTGGACTTGACCACGAAGATATCGACGCCGTGCGCGTGCAGTACATCCTCCGGATAGCGGATTCCCAGCGCGCGCCAGTACTCGGTCACGCAGATATCGCAATACGTCAGGTAGTGCGCATTGAAGACGATCGACTGCGGATCGACTTCGGACCAGCGCACGCGCAGCGGGATGATATGGCGGAACGCCTCTTTGGCCATTGACGTGGTCTCCTTGGTTGTCTGTCGGCGCGATGCAAAGCATCAGGCCGCCGTCCCGCCGGCACAGGGCCGGCAGGCGCGGCGGCCTGGTTGAATGCGTCTGGCGCTGGCTTACTGCGGCTTGGCCAGGCCCAGCTTCTCGATGATCGCCTTTTCCTTCTTGACGGTTTCGGCGGCGAACTGCGAGTACTGCTGGCTGTTCATGTAGAACGGCTCCATGTCGAACTTGGCCAGCGATTCGCGGTAGTTGGGCATTTCCATCGCCTTCTTGAAGGCGTCATGCAGCTTCTGCACGATCTTCGGATCGGTGCCCTTGGGCGCGACCAGGCCGAACGGCGAGGTCTGCACGATGCCCATGCCCAGTTCCTTCAGCGTCGGCACATTGGGGAAGCGCGCCGAGCGCTTTTCGCCCCAGGTCGATAGCAGGCGCAGCTTGCCCTGCTCCACGTACGGCGCCCAGGCCGGCGTGTCCGCCACCGACATCACGTGGCCGCCCAGCAGCGCCTGCATCGACTCGGCATTGCCCTTGTACGGGATGTGCGAGAACTGCACGCCCTGCTTCAGCGCCAGCTCTTCCATGGTCAGGTGCAGCGTGGTCATGCTGCCCGGCGAGCCGTAGGTCAGCTTGCCGGGATTGGCCTTGGCGTAGGCGACGTACTCCTGCATGGTCTTGATCGGCGAATCGGCCGGCACCACCAGGCCGAACGAATAGCCGGCCAGGTTGATGATGTAGCTCAGGTCCTTGACCGGGTCCCAGTTGATCTTGGTGGTGTACGGCAGGCGATAGACCGGCATGGCGACCTGCGCCAGCGTGTAGCCGTCGGGCGCGGTGGCCTGCATCATCTGCGCGGGCAGCACGCCGCCAGCGCCGGGCTTGTTCTCGACGATCACCGGCTGGCCCAGGATCTTGGAAGCGTTCTCGGCCAGGACGCGGAACGGGATGTCGGTGGAGCCGCCGGCGGTATAGCCGATCACCAGGCGGATCGGGCGCTGCGGGAACTTGTCTGCCTGCGCCTGGGCAGGCATGGCGGTCAGGCCGATGGCTGCGGTGGCGGCGGCGAGGCCCGCGCGGGCGATAAATTGGCGGCGTTGCATTTGACTAGGTCTCCTTGTGCTGCAAGTCACTGCTGGAAAGATCGGTGCTGCGTGTTGTCAGGATAGGCCGAACGCGGCTCGCAGCGCGGCGACGGCATCGGCATGTGCCTGCGCCACCGCCGGCACGAACCGGCCCAGCTTGAAGAAATCATGGATCATGCCGGGGTAGTCCGCCAGCATGGCCGGCACGCCGGCGGCGCGCAGCTTGGCGGCGTAGGCGACGCCTTCGTCATGCAGCGGGTCGTAGCCCGCCACGGCGACCCAGGCCGGGCACACATTGTTCACGTCGGCGCCACTGCCGCCACCGTCCAGCGGGGCGAAGCGCCAGTCGTCGCGGCTGGCTTCCTGGTCCAGGTACTGGGCGAAGAACCAGCGGATCATCTCGGCGGTCAGCAGGTAGCCCTCGGCCAGCGCGCGATGCGATGGCGTGTCCTGGCGCGCGCAGGTGCCGGGATACAGCAGCATCTGCAGCACCGGCGCGAGCCCCGCGTTGCGCGCCTCCACGGCGCTGGCAGCGGCCAGCGTGCCGCCGGCGCTATCGCCGCCCAGCGCGATGCGGGCCGGGTCGGCACCCAGCCGCCCGGCTTCGGCAAAGACCCAGTGCAACGCGTCGAATGCGTCGTTGGCCGCGGTCGGAAAGCGCCATCGCGGCCCGAGGCGGTAATCCACCGACAACACCATGCAATCGGCCTGGCCGCACAGCAGCCGGCACAGCGCATCGTGCGAATTGACGCTGCCGACCGTAAAGCCGCCGCCGTGGAAGTACACCAGCAGCGGCAGCGGCTCGGCCCAGCTGGCCTCGCGCGGCGTGTACAGCCGCGCCGGGATGGCATGGCCGTCACGCGCGGGCACGTGCAGGTCTTCGGTCCCGTGCACGGCGAGCGGGCTGATGTCGAGGATCGGCGCGCTCTTCTCGTAGGCGATCCTGGCGTCCTCCGGGTCCAGGGCGTGGATCGGCGGCCGCTTGGCACGGGCGATAAGTTCCAGCAGCTGTGCCACCAGCGGGTCGAGCGGAGCCGACGGCAGGCCGGGCGTTTGGTTGACGGAGGATGGTACGGCGGACATGAAAAATCAGTTAAACCTGCGCTTCGGCTGCAATGGCGAGCGTCTCGTGGACGCTGCCCGCATCGGTGGAAGTTCGAATAGTGAACGATCGTTCGATTTCAGTATGATGCCAGATGTTTCTGAGACGACGCAGTACGAGATAACCCCGACAGCCCCACGTCAGCCTGCCACGCGGCCAGTTTTTGCGCGATGATCGGCTGACGCGCGGCGCGGGGGCTCCGACAACCCATTGAAACCGAAGGCGGCGCGCCTGGCCAGTGCCTTATCCGGACCCCGGTTCGCGGCAGATCCCTGCAGGAGACAAGCAAATATGGCGTTCATCTACTATCTGACCCACATCCACCTGGATTTCGGCGCGGTAAGCCTGCTCAAGTCGGAATGCGAGCGCATCGGCATCCGCCGTCCGCTGCTGGTTACCGACAAGGGCGTGGTTGCCGCCGGCGTGGCGCAGCGCGCCATCGACGCCATGCAGGGCCTGCCGGTCGCGGTATTCGACGAGACCCCGTCGAACCCGACCGAGGCGATGGTGCGCAAGGCCGCGGAGCAATACCGCGAAGCCAACTGCGACGGGCTGGTGGCCGTTGGTGGCGGATCGTCGATCGACCTGGCCAAGGGCATCGCCATCCTCGCCACGCATCCGGGCGAGCTGACCGCCTATGCCACCATCGAAGGCGGCAGCGGCAAGATCACCGACCAGGCCGCGCCGCTGATCGCCGTGCCGACCACCTCGGGCACCGGCAGCGAAGTGGCGCGCGGCGCGATCATCATCCTGGACGACGGGCGCAAGCTGGGCTTCCATTCATGGCACCTGCTGCCCAAGTCGGCCATCTGCGATCCGGAGCTGACGCTGGGCCTGCCTGCCGGATTGACCGCGGCCACCGGCATGGACGCGATCGCGCACTGCATCGAGACTTACCTGGCGCCTGCCTTCAACCCGCCCGCCGACGGCATCGCGCTGGACGGCCTGGAGCGCGGCTGGACCCATATCGAGCGCGCCACCCGCGACGGCCAGGACCGCGATGCGCGGCTGAACATGATGAGCGCATCGATGCAGGGCGCGATGGCCTTCCAGAAGGGGCTGGGTTGCGTGCATTCGCTGTCGCACCCGCTGGGCGGGCTGAAGATCGACGGCCGCACCGGCCTGCATCACGGCACGCTCAACGCGGTGGTGATGCCGGCGGTGCTGCGCTTCAACGCCGACGCGCCCACCGTCGTGCGCGACGACCGCTACGCGCGCCTGCGCCGCGCCATGCATCTGCCCGACGGCGCCGATATCGCGCAGGCCGTGCACGACATGACGGCACGCCTGGGCCTGCCCACCGGCCTGCGCCAGATGGGCGTCACGGAGGACATGTTCGACAAGGTCATCGCCGGCGCGCTGGCCGACCATTGCCACAAGACCAACCCGAAAGAGGCCAGCGCGGCAGATTATCGGCGTATGCTTGAGCAATCCATGTAGTGCATAGCAGCAATGTGGCCCGCCGGCACCGCGGCGGGTGCGCTCTCAAACCAGGAGACGACATGACCGGCGAGCACCTGCAGGTAGTCCATGGCGACATCACCCGGATGGAAGTCGATGCCATCGTCAACGCAGCCAACAGCGGGCTGCTGGGCGGCGGCGGCGTCGACGGCGCCATCCACGGGGCCGGCGGCCCCGCCATCATGGAGGCCTGCCGCGCGATCCGCGACGCGCAGGGCGGCTGCCCCACCGGCGAGGCGGTCATCACCACGGGCGGGCGCCTGCCCGCGCCGTACGTGATCCACGCGGTTGGCCCGGTCTGGCATGGCGGCGGCCAGGGCGAGGACGAACAGCTCGCCAACGCCTACCGCAACAGCATCCGCGTGGCCGCGCAGCATCACCTGCGCACGCTCGCCTTCCCCAACATCAGCACGGGCATCTACGCCTTTCCGCGCGAGCGCGCGGCGGATATCGCCATCGCCGCGGTGCGCGAAGCGCTGGCGGCAGCGCCCGAGATCGAACAGGTGACCTTCGTCTGCTTCGACGACGAGAACTACCGGCTGTACCGCGAGCGCCTGGCCTGACGCTTGCGGCGGGCGTGCGGCGGGGCCTGCGCCAGAACCTGGGGCGCAGGCCCGTCTCCTTTCCGATCTTGTTGTGTCACCCATGGCGGTACTAACCCGCTGGCAATGCGCTGCGGATCAGCAGATTGACATGCTCCGGCTGCTCGTGGATGACCCAGTGGGTACCGTCCGGGATGCGCTCCAGGCGCAAGTCCGTGACAAAGTCCTCCAGGCCATTGAGCAGCGATTTCGGCAAGGCGCGGTCACGTTCGCCCCAGATCACCAGCGTCGGCACGCGGACAACGAACCTGGCCGGATCTAGCTGCGACAGATCCGGCCCCACCTCGCCGTCCCCCGGCGGCCGCATCGGCGAGGCGCGGTAGAAATTGACGCCGCCGGTCAGCGGATGCACGCCCTCTTCGCCAGGCTGTGACCACGCGGCATGGTAGCGCTCGCGTGTCTCCGGCGTGTACCACGCGGCCGGCTTGCCGTCGGCCTCGGCCAGCATGCGGTCCAGCAGCGCAAAGTCGTTGGCGGCCAATGCCTTTTCCGAACCGGGCTTGCGCAGCCAGTTCATGTAGGCGGAGGCGGCCTGCTGCTCCGAATCGGTGGCCAGCGCGCGCGCGAACAGGTACGGGTGCGGCGAGTTGATGATGACGAGCTGGCGCACGAGTCGCGGGAACTGGATCGCCAGGTTCCAGCAGATCGCGCCGCCCCAGTCGTGCGCCACCACGATGGCCTGGTCATAGCCCAGCGCACCGATGAACTGCACCAGGTCTTCCACGATATGGCGCGGCCGGTAGGACTCCACGTCGCCCGGTTTGCTCGAAAGGTTGTAGCCGCGCAGGTCGGGCGCGACGGCGAAGTGCGTGTGCCCGAATTCGGCCAGCTGGGCTTCCCATTCGTACCAGAACTCGGGAAATCCGTGCACGAACAGCATCAGCGGCTTGCCGCGCTCGCCTGCGCTGGCGTAGTGCAACCGGGTGCCGTTGGACAGGCTGGCGTATTGCAGATGCCGGATCACGGCGGGGGCGGCCATGGTGGTCTCCATGTGCGTGGCTCCTCGTTGGTGGCTCTGGCGTGTCAGCCGCGCAGCGCGGCCACGAGGCCCGCGCGGACTTCGGGCTTGTCGGCAAAGGGATCGCCGGGGTTGCGCGGCCCGACGATGTCCTCGAAGCGCTGGCGCACCGGCGCCAGTGCCTGCGGATGCGAATAAATATAGAAGCTATCGGCGCGGATGGCATCGAAGGTTTTGTGCGCGACCTCGGCGGCAGTCACCTTGCCGGAGCCGACGGCCTTGTCGGACAGCGCCTGCGACACCAGCTGCGATCGCGTCGGCGGCGCCTGGTTGGCCAGCTCCGCGGGCCGGTTGCGCTGCGACTGGCTGATGCCGGTGGGCACGAAGTACGGGCACAGTACCGAGCAGCGCACCTGCTCCGTGACCAGGCCGAGGTCCTGGTACAGCGATTCCGACAGTGACACCACCGCGTGCTTGGACACGTTGTACACGCCCATCGCAGGCGGGTTGAGCAAGCCCGCCATCGACGCGGTGTTGACGATATGGCCCTGGTACGACGGGTCCTTTTCTGCGGCGGCCAGCATCAGCGGCGTGAAAATGCGCACGCCGTGGATCACGCCGTAGAGATTGACGCCGAGCACCCATTCCCAGTCCTGCAGCGAGTTTTCCCAGAGCAGTCCGCCGGCGCCCACGCCGGCATTGTTGAACAGCAGGTTGACCTGCCCGAACGCCTCCATCGCCGCGTCGGCCAGCGCCTGCACCTGCTCGGCGCGCGACACGTCGGTGCGCAGCCCGATCACCGGCACGTTGCGCGCCTTGAATTCGGCCACGGTCGCGTCCAGGGCGTCTTCCTGCACGTCGGCCAGCACCAGCTTCATGCCGAGATCCGCCCCGATGCGGGCGAATTCCTTGCCGAACCCCGAAGCACCGCCGGTGATGACGGCTACCTTGTTAGAAAAATCCTTCATGTCGTCTGTCCTGTCGCGTGAAATCAATTGGAGGAATTGCCGCGCGCAGCGGCGCAGCGCCGGTTCAGGCGGCGCGCTGCACCTGGTAGCCCTGCCGCGGGAAATGCACGTTGAGCGCGCCGGCGCGCGGGTCCTGCCGGCGCAGCGTGACGCGGTGCGGGCCCAGCGCCAGCAGCACGCCGGCCACGGGGTCGCGCGCGTAGTCGGTGGGCGTGACCGTGACGGGGTCGCCCGGCTGCAGGCCTTCGCCCTCGCGCACGCCTTCTTCGAGCGCAACCGGATCCGCGCTGCGCGCCATGCCGATGGCCAGCTCGCCATCGATCACGCGCGGACGCCCGTGGCCGAAGGTATTCATGCGCGCATACCAGGCCTGCAGCCTGGGATAGGCCTCCAGCATCTGCGCCAGCGCGCCGGCGCGCCGGATAAACCAGAGGTTGTGGTACAGCGAGAAGTCCGCCACCGACAGCAATGGTCCGGCGACATGCTCCACGCCCGCGGCGAACTGCGCTTCGACCCTGCCAAAGGTCTCGTGCAGCTGCGCGGTGGCCTCGGGCAGCGGCATGCGCAGCGCGTTGGTATCGCCGCGCATGGCCTTGCGGTCGGAGACAAAGGCCTGGATCTGCGCTGGCGACAGATGGCCCAGCATGCTGGCGACGCCGGCCGGCTGAAACACGTAGGTCGCCGAAGCGGTAAACAGCGCGCTGTCGAACCAGGCCGCCATCACTCGCGCCGCCGCGGCCTGCGCGGGCGGATACAGCGGCGGTGACGGCGCCAGCATGTCGATGACTTCGCAGATCAGTGCCGTGTCGCAGTAAATGTCGGCGCCGACCTGCATCACCGGCGTGCGACGGTAGCCGCCGGTCAGCGCCAGCAGATCTGGTTTGGGCAGGATGGCGGGAATTTCCACCGCCTGCCACGCCAGGCCTTTGGCGCCCAGCAGCAGCCGTACTTTTTCCGAGAACGGCGAGGTTGCGTACTGGTGAAGGATGATGTCTGCCATGCGTGCCACCTCACGGTTGTGGATCGACTGCAGGGATGGCCGCCATGCGGCGGCCGCATTGCAACGCTTTGCGGCGGCCGCTCAGTCCAGCAGGTCCGGCTGTTCCTTGACGATGCGCGCATACAGCGGCTGGAACTGGAACCAGCCCGCCTGCGCGGTGCCGACGATCGAATACGCCTGCCGTGCGGCAGCGTCGGCAATCACCTTCAGCGGCGCCTGCGTGCGCGCGGCGGCCGCTTCGGCCAGCAGCTGCACCTGGCAGGAACGTTCCATGGTGATGAACCACCACGCCGCTTCATCCACGGTCTTGCCGACCGTCAGCAGGCCGTGGTTCTGCAGGATCGCGGCCTTGTTCTGCCCGAGCGCGTTGGCGATGCGCTGGCCCTCGTCCAGCTCCACCACCACGCCGCCGAAATCGTCATAGACCGCGTGGTCGTTGTAGAACGCGCACACGTCCTGCGTCAGCGCGTCGAGCGGGCGGCCCAGTGTCGACCAGGCGCGGCCATAGGTGCTGTGCGAGTGCGCGGCAGCGATCGCGTCGGGACGGGTCTGATGCACGCGCGAATGGATCGCAAAGGCCGCGGCATTGACCGGGTAGTCGCCCTCCACCACGTCGCCGTGGTGGTCGCAGCGGATCAGGTTGGAGACATTGACCTGGCTGAAATGCACGCCGAACGGATTGACCCAGAACGTGTCGGGAAACTCGGGATCGCGCGCGGTGATATGTCCGGCAACGCCCTCGTCGAAACCGAATTTCGAGAACAGACGGAAGGCGGCGGCCAGGCGCTGCTTGCGATGCAGGCGCTCCTCGCCCACGGTGGCGAACTGCGGCGGCCGCGGCAGGTTGCGGTAGCGGGCCTTGACCTCTTCAGGCAGGCCGGCGCCGATCTCGTCGCCTGTGCCTTGCTGAACTTGCCGGACTTGCGGAACTTGCGGAACTTGCGGGGCATTCATGGGTGTCTCCTCCTCTTGTCTTGCCTGCGTTGTCCTGCGCGGCACGCCCCGTGGGAACGCAGCGTGCCGGTGCTGCGCTCAGACCAGCTTGACCAGCTGCTTGCCGAAGTTCTTGCCCTTGAGCAGGCCCATGAAGGCTTCAGGCGCGCTCGCCAGGCCTTCGGCAATGCTCTCGCGGAACTTCAGTTTGCCCTGCGCGACCGCCGTGCCCAGCTCCTTCAGCGCCTGCGGCCACACGTCCATGTGCTCTGAGACGATAAAGCCCTCGATGGTCAGGCGCGAGATCAGGATCAGCTGCGGGTTCTTCAGCGGCAGTGGCTGGCCGTCATAGCCGGCGATCATGCCGCACATGGCGATGCGGCCGAAGGCATTCATGCGCGACAGCACGGCGTCGAAGATCTCGCCGCCGACGTTCTCGAAATAGCCGTCGATGCCGTCGGGCGTGGCCTCCTTGAGCATGGTGTAGAGCTCTTTCGGGTCTTTCGCCGCCTTGTAGTCGATACAGGCGTCGAAGCCCAGCTCATTGACCACGTAGTCGCACTTGTCCTTGCCGCCGGCAAAGCCGACCGCGCGGCAGCCGGCCAGCCTGGCCAGCTGTCCCACCACGCTGCCGACCGCGCCCGACGCGGCGCTGACCGCAATGGTCTTGCCCGCCTTGGGCTGGATGATCTTGTTCAGGCCATACCATGCGGTCACGCCCGGCATGCCGACCGAGCCGAGGTAGGCCGACAGCGGGATATGCGTGGTATCGACCGGCTGCAGGCCGGTGCCGTCGCTGACGCCCATTTCCTGCCAGCCGAACATGCCGACCACCTTGTCGCCCGGCTTGAACTTGCTGTTCTTGCTTTCCACCACTTCGCCGACGGTGCCGCCGATCATCACCTCATTGAGCGGCTGCGGCGCGGCATACGACTTGCTGTCGTTCATGCGGCCGCGCATGTAGGGATCGAGCGACAGGTAATGGTTGCGCACCAGCACCTGGCCGTCGGCAATCTGCGGCACCGGCACCTCTTCCAGGCGGAAATTGGCCGGCGTCACCGCGCCCTCGGGACGCGAGGCCAGGACGATGCGCTTGAACGTGTTGGACATGGTGGGGTTCCTTCCAATGGGAGATGGAAACTGCGTGGAAAGTGCTATGCGGGGCGCGAGCCGCCCCGCCTGCCCTGGTGCCGGCGTTCAGCCGTCGGCGCCGGTATCGGTTTCGCCCGGGCGCTGCGGCGGCATGCGCCGGATGTACTTGAACGTGCCCGAGCCGCGCGCCACGGTCTTGCCGTCGGCATCGACGATCTCGGCCTCGCAGAACACCATGGTAGTGGTGCGGTGCACGGTGGTGCCGCGCGCGGTCAGGTGGCCGCGGCCCGGCGCCATGAAGCTGCTCTTCATCTCGATGGTGACCACGCCGCGGCCATCGGCATCGCTGCTGCGGCCGGCCACCGCCATGGCAACGTCGAGCAGCGTCATGATCACGCCGCCGTGGGCCATGTCCCAGCTGTTCTGGTGGCGCTTTTCGACTGGCAGCGCGATCTCGCTGCGCCCGCCTTCCGCGAGGCTGCAGGTCACGCCGAGATCAGAAAGGAACGGGATATGGCTCAGGGAGCCGGTGTACTGGTTCATGGCAATGCGAGTGGAAGTGGGGGTTGGAGAGGCGCCGGCGGCAGCTTTCCCGCCGGCGCCGATCCCGCATTATTGCCGCAAACGCCGGCTGTCGCTCACGCCGCGCTCAGACGCGCTCAGACGCGCTCAGACCGCGCTGACGCCGCCGTCGACCGCCAGGATCTGCCCAGTGATGTGCTTGCCGGCATCGCTGGCAAACAGCAGCGCAGCGCCCTTGAGGTCTTCATCGTCGCCCAGCCGGTGCAGCGGCACGCCGGCGCACATCGCTTCGACGCCCATGCGCTCGAGCGAGCCCTTGGTCATCTTCGACGGGAAGAAGCCCGGCGCCAGCGCGTTGACGGTGATGTTGTGCTCGCCCCACTCGCCCGCCAGCGTGCGGGTGAAGTTGACCACCGCGCCCTTCGAGGTGTTGTAGGCGATGGTTTCCATCGACCCCGGCGGATTGCCGGCCAGGCCCGCGATCGACGCCACGTTGATGATGCGGCCGTAGCGGCGCGGGATCATCGACAGCTTGCCGATGCGCTGGCTCAGCAGGAACAGGCCGCGGATATTCAGGTTCATCACCTTGTCCCACGCTTCCACCGGATGGTCTTCGGCCGGCGCGCCCCAGGTGGCGCCAGCGTTGTTGACGAGGATGTCGACGTGGCCAAGCTTTGCGATCGCTTCGTCGGCGAGCCGCGCGATCTCGGACTCCTGCGAGCCGTCAGCAGCGATCCAGTCGGCCTCGATGCCGAGGCCCTTCAGGTGTTCCTGCGCCGCGCGCAGCTCGTCGGCCTTGCGCGCCGACAGCACGATACGCGCGCCCTGCTCGCCCAGTGCTTCGGCGATCTGCAGGCCAAGGCCGCGCGAGCCGCCGGTGATCAGCGCGGTCTTGCCCTTCAGGTCAAACAGTTGCTGGATGGTGCGCATGTTGTCTCTTCCTTGGTTGTCTTTGAATGATGTAGTACGCGGTCAGAACCAGCGCTCAGAACCAGGCGTCCTGCATGTCCAGCGTGGTGCGGTCGAGCGATGCCAGCAAGTCGAGCTGGGGGCCGACCCTGGGCAGCTCGAAGCGGAAGAAGTACGCCGCCGCCGCCAGCTTGCCGCGATAGAAGTCCTGGTCCTCCTTGCCGCTCGCCTGCGCCAGCGCGGCTTGCGCCAGCAGTGCCTGCTCCAGCCAGATCCACGCGACCACCACGTGCCCGAAGGCTTCGAGGTAGACCGAGGCGTTGGCCAGCGTCACGTTGGAATCGCCGGCACTCCACAGCGTCTGGGTCACTTCGGCAAGGCGCTTCGTTGCGGCGCCGAGCGCGCGCGCCTGCTGGGCCAGTTCGGCGTTGTCCGCGGCCAGCGCGCGGCCGATGGTGTCCTGCACGCGCTCGCCCAGCAGCCTGAACGCGGCGCCATCCTTCATCACCACCTTGCGGCCCAGCAGGTCCAGGCCCTGGATGCCATGCGTGCCTTCGTGGATCGGGTTCAGGCGGTTGTCCCGGTAGAACTGCTCGACGTTGTATTCGCGGGTGTAGCCGTAGCCGCCGTGCACCTGGATCGCCAGGTTGTTGGCCTCCAGGCACCATTGCGACGGCCAGCTCTTGGCGATCGGGGTCAGGATGTCGAGCAGCAGCGCCAGGCGCGCATGCGCCTCCTGGTCGCCGGCGGCGGCAGCGGCTTCTTCCTCGTCCACCAGCCGCGCGCAGTACAGGTTCAGCGCCAGGCCGCCCTCGACATAGCTCTTCTGCGCCAGCAGCATGCGGCGGATATCGGCGTGCTCGACCAGCTTCACCTGCGGGCTGGCGGCATCCTTCCCGCCGGGGCCGACGGGGCGGCCTTGCGGACGGTTGCGCGCGTAGTCCAGCGCATGCAGGTAGCCGGTATAACCGAGCATCACCGCACCCAGGCCCACGCCGATGCGCGCCTCATTCATCATGTGGAACATGCAGGCCAGGCCCTTGTGCGGCTCGCCCACCAGGTAGCCGATGGCACCGGCCTTGCCGCCCGGCTTGTACTTCATGCCTTCACCGAAATTCAGCAGGCAGTTGGTGGTGCCGCGGTAGCCCATCTTGTGGTTCAGGCCGGCCAGCACCACGTCGTTGTGCTCGCCGAGCGAGCCATCCTCGTTGACCAGGTACTTGGGCACGATAAACAGCGAGATGCCCTTCACGCCCGGGATCAGCTTGCCGTCCGGGCCGGGGATCTTGGCCAGCACCAGGTGGACGATGTTGTCCGACAGCTCGTGCTCGCCGGCGGAAATCCACATCTTGTTGCCGCGCAGCCGGTATTGCGCGCCCAGCGGCGATTCGCCCTCATACTCGGCGCGCGTCGTGATATCCGACAGCGACGAGCCGGCCTGCGGCTCCGACAGGCACATGGTGCCGAAGAAGCGCCCTTCCATCTCCGGCTTGACGAAGGTTTCGACCTGCGCCGGCGTGCCGTGCGTCAGCAGCAGGTTGGCGTTGCCGATGGTCAGGAACGGGTAGGAGCTGGTGCCGACGTTGGCGCCCTTGAAGTAGGCGAAGCCGGCTTTCTCGACCACCACCGGCAGCTGCATGCCGCCCAGTTCGTAGTCCTGTCCGGCAGCCATCAGGCCGGCCTCGCAGAAAGCCTTCAGCGCGGTGCTGACCTCGGGGATGATGCTGACGGTCTCGCCATCGAATTCGGGTTCGTGCTGGTCGTTCTTCTTGTTGTGCGGCGCGAACAGGTCGGTGGCGATCTTCTCGCAGGTATCCAGCGCGGCATCGAAGGTCTCGCGCGAGTGGTCGGCGTAGCGCGGAATGCGGGTCAGTTCATCGACCTTGAGCCATTCGTACAGAATGAAGTTCAGGTCGCGGCGGGAAAGGATCATCGACATGGTGTCTCCAGTCGGAGCGCTGCATGAGCGCTCGCGAATTCATGTAGCTTTCTTGCCCGAACCGCCGGAACCCTGGAATACACCCCGTGGGTGCTCCCTCTCCCGCTTGCGGGAGAGGGTTGGGGTGAGGGCCGGGCGGTACTACGAAGTCCGGGCCGGCGGCATGCCACCGCCTGCCCTCACCCCCTGCCCCTCTCCCGCGAGCGGGAGAGGGGAGCAAACCGGCAGCGCGCCGGCGTCGCTGGCGATTACAGGACTTCGAACAACCCAGCCGCGCCCTGCCCGCCACCGATGCACATGGTCACCACCACATACTTCACGCCGCGGCGCTTGCCTTCGATCAGCGCATGGCCGACCAGGCGCGCGCCCGACACGCCATACGGATGGCCCACCGCGATGGCGCCGCCGTTGACGTTGAGGCGGTCCATCGGGATGCCCAGCTTGTCGGCGCAGTACAGCACCTGCACCGCGAAGGCTTCGTTCAGCTCCCACAGGCCGATGTCCTCGACCTTCAGGCCGGCCTTCTTCAGCAGCTTGGGCACCGCGAAGACGGGACCGATGCCCATTTCGTCCGGCTCGCAACCGGCCACGGCAAAGCCGCGGAATACGCCCAGCGGCTGCAGGCCGCGGGCCTCGGCAACGCGCGCGTTCATCACCACCGCCGCCGAGGCGCCGTCCGAGAACTGCGAGGCATTGCCGGCGGTGATCACGCCACCCGGCACCGCGCTGCGGATCTTGGCCACGCCTTCCAGCGTGGTGTCGGCGCGGATGCCTTCGTCGCGGTCGATGGTGACTTCCTTCGTCACCAGCTGGCCGGTGGACTTGTCGGCGACGCCGGCAAGCACCGTCATCGGCACGATCTCGTCCTTGAACTTGCCGGCTTCCTGCGCGGCGGCGGCGCGTTGCTGGCTGCGCACGCCGTACTCGTCCTGGCGATCCTTCGAGACGTTGTAGCGCTTGGCCACGTTCTCGGCGGTCTGCAGCATGTTCCAGTAGATTTCCGGCTTGTTCTTGACCAGCCAGCTTTCCTGGACCATGTGGCGGTTCATTTCCTGCTGCACGCAGGAGATGCTTTCCACGCCGCCGGCGACAAAGATGTCGCCCTCATCGGCGATCACGCGCTGTGCGGCCATGGCGATGGTCTGCAGGCCCGACGAGCAGAAGCGGTTGACGGTGGCACCGGGCACGGTGACCGGGCAACCGGCGCGCAGCGCGATCTGGCGCGCGATATTGGCACCGGTGGCGCCTTCCGGGTTGGCGCAGCCCATCAGCACGTCTTCCACTTCCGCCGCGTCGATCTTGGCGCGGGCGATGGCATGCTGCACAGCGTGGCCACCCAGCGTGGCACCGTGGGTCATGTTGAAGGCGCCCTTCCAGCTCTTGGCCAGGCCGGTCCGTGCGGTGGATACGATGACTGCTTCGTTCATGTGTTGCTCCTCGGAATCTTGTGTCGTTCAGTTCGGTGGTTTTGGTTCAGCCCTGGCCCTTGAGCACATCCGCGGACATCACGCGCGCGACGCCGGCGGCGCCGAGGTCCTGCCATGCCCTGGCCAGCGACCCCTGCAGGTCGATGGCGCGGCACGCATCCTCGATCACCGCGGCCTCGAAGCCCGCGGCGCGCGCATCGAGCGCGCTCCAGGCCACGCAGTAGTCCGTCGCCAGCCCGGCGCAGAACACGCGCTTCACGCCATGCTCGCGCAGGTAGCCTGCCAGCCCGGTGCGCGTGGTGCGGTCCGCTTCAAGGAAGGCGGAGTAGCTGTCCACGTCGGCATGGTGGCCCTTGCGGATCACCAGCCGGGCGTGCGGCACGTGCAGGCCCGCATGCAGCGCGGCGCCGGGGGTGTCCTGCACGCAGTGCACCGGCCACAACACCTGCTCGCCATACGGCAGCGTGAGCATCTGGAACGGCTGCGTGCCGGCATGGTTGGCCGCGAATGAAACGTGCGCGGCCGGATGCCAGTCCTGCGTCACCACCACATGCCCGAACGCGCGCGCCAGCCGGTTGATGACGGGCACCACCTCATCGCCGTTGGGCACGGCAAGCGCGCCGCCCGGCATGAAGTCGTTCTGCACGTCGATCACCAGCAGGCAATCGTCCGGTCCGATGGTGGTGTTCATGGCCGCTCCTGGCTGAACCCTCGTGGCGTCTTAGGCGTTAACGTTAGCCATTGAAGCCCTTGCCTTCGTCCGCCAGCTTCTGCAGCAGCGGCGCGACCTGCCAGGCTTCGCCGTGGTAGCCCTTGGCGTAGCGCTTCATGGCCAGCGCCACGTTGTACAGGCCGACCTGGTCCGCATACAGCATCGGGCCACCGCGGAACAGCGGGAAGCCGTAGCCGGTCAGGTACACCATGTCGATATCCGAGGCCTTTGAAGCAATGCCCTCTTCCAGGATCTTGGCGCCTTCGTTGACCAGCGCGAACACCAGGCGCTCGACGATCTCTTCGTCCGAGATCTTGCGGCGCGTGATGCCCAGGTCCTTGGAGTGCTGCACGATCATGTCGTTGACCTGCTGGTTCGGGTACGGCTTGCGGTCGCCCGCCTTGTAGTCGTACCAGCCCGCGCCGGTCTTCTGGCCGTAACGGCCCATCTCGCACAGCAGGTCGGCGGTCTTGGAGTACTGGATCTCAGGCTTGTCCACCGCGCGGCGCTTGCGGATGGCCCAGCCGATGTCGTTGCCGGCCAGGTCGCCCATGCGGAACGGGCCCATGGCAAAGCCGAACTTTTCGATGGCCTTGTCGACCTGCTCCGGCAGCGCGCCTTCGTCCAGCAGGTAGCCGGCCTGGCGGCTGTACTGCTCGATCATGCGGTTGCCGATAAAGCCGTCGCACACGCCCGACACCACCGCGGTCTTCTTGATCTTCTTGCCGATCTGCATGACCGTGGCCAGCACGTCCTTGCCGGTCTTCTCGCCGCGCACCACTTCCAGCAGCTTCATCACGTTGGCCGGGCTGAAGAAGTGCATGCCGACCACGTCCTGCGGACGTTTGGTGAACGAGGCGATCTTGTTCACGTCAAGCGTGGAGGTATTCGAAGCCAGGATGGCGCCCTGCTTCATCACTTCGTCCAGCTTCTTGAAGACGATTTCCTTGACGCCCATTTCTTCGAACACGGCCTCGATGACCATGTCGGCATCCTTGATGTCGTCATAGGACAGCGTGGTGCTCAGCAGGCCCATGCGCTGCTCGACCTTCTCTTGCGTGAGCTTGCCCTTCTTGGCGCTGTTCTCGTAATTCTTGCGGATGATGCCGACGCCGCGGTCCAGCGCTTCCTGCTTGGTTTCCAGGATGGTGACCGGGATGCCCGCGTTCAGGAAGTTCATGCTGATGCCGCCGCCCATCGTGCCGGCGCCGATCACGGCAACCTTCTCGATCTTGCGCACGGGGGTGCCTTCGGGCACGTCGGGAATCTTGCTGGCGGCACGCTCGCCAAAGAAGGCGTGGCGCAGCGCGCGCGATTCCGGCGTGGTCACGAGGTACAGGAAGCCCTCGCGCTCTTCCTTCAGGCCTTGCTCGAACGGCTTGAGCGAGCCGGCCACCGCTTCCAGGCACTTCAGCGGCGCAGGGAAGTTCTTGGCCATCGCGGCCACGGTGTTGCGGGCAAAGCCGAGGTAGCCTTCCGCGTTCTCGTGGCGCACCTTCAGGTCGCGCACCTTCGGGTGCGGGCCGCTGGCGGCGCCGACGTTCTGCGCGAACTTGACCGCCGCGGGCAGCACGTCGCCCTCGACGATTTCATCGAACAGCTTGGTGCCGGCGAACTTCTCGGACAGCACCGGGGTGCCGGACACGATCATGTTGGCGGCGGCCTCGAGGCCGATCACACGCGGCAGGCGCTGCGTGCCGCCGGCGCCGGGAAGCAGGCCCAGCTTCACTTCCGGCAGCGCGATCTGCGCGCCCTTGGAGGCCACGCGGTAGTTACAGCCCAGCGCCAGTTCCAGGCCGCCACCCATGGCCACCGAATGCACGGCGGCAACCACCGGCTTGGACGAGGCTTCCAGCACGCGGATCACCGAGTGCAGCGTCGGCTCCTGCATGGCCTTGGGGGTATTGAATTCACGGATATCGGCGCCGCCCGAGAATGCCTTGCCGGCGCCGGTGATGACGATCGCCTTGACGGCGGCATCGTCCAGCGCACGGGTCATGCCTTCGACGATGCCAAGACGGGTGCTGTGACCCAGGCCGTTGACAGGGGGATTGTCGAGCGTGATGACGGCTACGCCGTCCTGAACCTGATACTGCGCTGTCATGCTGGTTCCTTTTGCTAAAGGTTGTCTCGGGATTCGAATTCTCGAATTATTGTTTTGCTGCCAGGTGCGGGGGCGCGGTTGGCACAGGGTAAACCCGCCGCGATTCCCGCTTGCCGCAAGCCTTCAGGGGCTTGGGCGAAACAAGCATACACAAAATAGCACGGTCGTTCAATTTTAATTTCGGGGGTTTTGGGGTGGCATGCGTGGGGTGAATTTGGGCTTTTATTGCGGTGCATGGAAGGTCTGAGCTGAGGATGGGGCCACCCGTTCGCTGATGGCGCATCGGGCACATCTTGGGAGAGCTGGGTTTAAGGTCAGTATGGGCGTTAAATTCGGGCGGAGGCGGTTGAGTTGCATCGGAACTGGGGTGGTCTTGGCGTCGCTGTTGGTGACATGCTGTCGGCCGTTGAAGCTTTGTTGTCGCCATTGATGACATGCTGTCGGCTTGTGAACCGCCCGGTTCCGCGGACCTGGGCGGAACCAGGCGGCTCAACGGCCGACAGCATGTCACCAAGCAAGCCCCAAAAAACAAAAACGGCCCGCCTCCCGCCAATCGCGAGAGCCGGGCCGCAGGCCAATCCCAAAAAGCTTAGAACTTGAAGTTAGCCGTCACCATCCCAAACCGCCCAGCCCCCAGCGCACCGTAGTGGTTGTGCGCCTTGGTGTAATAGGTCTTGTCAAACAGATTCTGCACATTCAACTGCAACGACAGGCTCTTGTTGACGCGGTAAGCCGCCATCAGGTCAAACCGCCAGTACGACGGCACATACAGCGAGTTGGCCGGATTGGCATAGACCTTGTCGACATAGTACGCACCACCGCCAACCGTCAGCGCCGGCAGCACCTGATAGGTAGTCCACAGACTGAAGCTGTTCTTCGGTGTATTCGGGAACTGGTTCCCATTGTTGGCCGCATTGGTAGCCTGCGGGCCATTATCGATCAGCTCGCTGTTCAGATACGTATAGCCACCAAACAACCCCCACTTGTCAGTCAGGTTGCCGGCAAACCCCAACTCGAAGCCTTTCACGCGCTGCTTGCCAGCATTGACCGTCGTGTTGGCATCAACCGCCACACGCGCATTGTTCTTCTCGATCTGGAAGATCGCACCAGTCAGTGACAGGCGCTTGTCCAGCAGGTCCCACTTGGTGCCGATTTCCACCGAGCGCGCGGTTTCCGGCTCCAGGTTGCGCTGTGCCGCCGTGATGTTGTCGGCGCCATCGCCGTTGGTCGAACCCGGCGGCGTCGACGACGTGCCGTACGACACGTAGATGCTGCCGAAGTCGACCGGCTTGTAGACCACGCCCGCCTGGTAGTTAAAGAAATTCGACTTGTTGCGAATATCGACCTGCGCCACGGCCGCGCCGGTATTCGGGTTGGTATAGGCGTTGGCGAAAGCGTGCGTATCGTAGCTGTCGTAACGAACGCCACCGTTGACCATCCACTGCTTGGTAAGCTCGACCGTATCGAACAGGTAGACCGAGCGCGTGCTGGTGGTGGTGTTGGTGGTGTACGGCATCTTGGTGATGTTGCCGCGCCACGGGTCGTTCGGGTTCGGGTTGGCCAGCGGCGCGCAGTCGAAGCTGGCCACCAGCGATGCGTTGCAGGTGCCGGCGGCGGCCGCGGGATTGGCCGAGACGACGTTGTAAGGCGTGTTGTTGGTATCGTCGCGGCTGAACTCGAAGCCGAACAGCACGCTGTGCTTGAGGCTGCCGGTATCGAACTTGGCGGTCAGGTCGGTCTGGTTGGTCAGCGTCTCGGTGGCCGAGTCGCGGTTCTTGGTGTTGCGCCAGACAAAGCCGCGCGGCACGTTGCCGCGGCTGTCGTCAGGATTGGTGACGATGTAATCGTTGCTGGCGCGGCCCCAGCGCGTGGTATTGCTGAATACCAGGCCGTTGCGGAAGTCATGCTGGACCGTGGCCGTCGCAATATCCGACTGCGTCTTCTGGAAATCGCGACCGGTCAGGCCATAGAAGTTGTTGCGGTCGACGGCAACCGGCTGCGACGGATTGGCCTTGGTCGACTGGCTCGCCGGGCGCGAGTACGGAATGCTGTAGTCCGGCATGCCGTTGCCCTGCAGGTGGTAGTACGACAGCGTGACCTTCGTATCGGACTTCATGCCGAACGTCACCGACGGCGCAAAGCCCCAGGAGTTCTGGTCGACTTCGTCGCGGCCCGGCACGTTGGCGGTATAGCCCAGCGCGTTCAGGCGCACTGCAGTGTTGTCGTTGATCACGTAGTTGCCATCGGCCGTGGCGCGGAAGTAAGAGTCCGTGCCCACGCCGATCGAACCCTGCGCGAAGTTCTCCGCCTGCGGCAGCTTCGACACGATATTGATCATGCCACCCGCCGAGCCCTTGCCGCCAAAAGCAGAGCTCGGGCCCTTGATAACCTCGATGTTCTCGATGTTGAAGGTGTCGCGGGTCTGCGAAGCGGTGTCGCGCACGCCGTCGACATAGATGCTCGACATCGAGTCAAAACCGCGGATGAAAGGACGGTCGCCGATCGGGTTGCCGCCTTCGCCGGCGCCGAAGGTGATGCCCGGCGTGGTGCGCAGCGCATCCTGCAGCGAGTTCGAACCCGACTGCTGGATCACCTCGGCCGGCACCACGGTCACGGACTTGGGCGTATCGAGCAGCGGCGCGGTGAACTTGGGTGACTGCGCCTCTTCCACCTTGTAGCCGTCCTCGCGCTTGCCGGTCACGGTGACCCGTTCCAGCGTCACCGGCGCGGCCTTGCCGGTGGTGGTGGCGGCAGGCTGGCTCTCCTGCGCCGATGCGCCCTGCATGGCAAACGCGGCGACGGCACCTGCCAGCGCAGCGGCGAGCGGGGTCAATTCAAACGACTTCTGGTTTCCTTTCACGGTCTTGCTTCCCTGTGTTGTCTTGTAGTTCTTGACGCGAACAAGCGTGGTCATGAAGACAAGCCCAAGGAAGCGCAACCACCGTCGCCCGTGAATCAAGTCATCCATCCCCGGCGGGCGATTATATGGATGCCGGAATCGAAGTACAAATGCGAATCATTCCCACTTCGGAATTAAGACAAATTTACAACAGTGTTACAAAGAGACTTGCCAACGACAGGAAAGTTGAGTACTCAACTTTATCGAGAGGATCGAAGCGGCTTGGGGTGCCGAAGGCGCCGCTTTCCCCTGAGCGGCAATGAGAACATGAAGTCGCGCCGACGCTACATGGGCTGCAGCGCCGGCGGAACGCTCAAACCTCCAGCCACTCCTTCCGGATCTGCGAGTTCGCCTTGAGCTCGCCGGGCGTGCCCTCGAACACGATATGCCCGTGTCCCATGACATAGACCCGCTGTGAGATATCCAGCGCAATCGCCAGCTTCTGCTCGATCAGCAGTACAGAGACGCCCCGCTCTTTCAGCGTCTTCAGGTAGTCCCCCACCAGCGCCACGATCATCGGCGCCAGCCCTTCGGTGGGCTCGTCGATCAGCACCAGATCCGGATCGCCCATCAGCGTGCGGCACAGCGTCAGCATCTGCTGCTCGCCGCCGGACAACACGCCCGCCGCGGTGTTCTCGCGTTCCCTGAGCCGGGGGAACATGTTGAACATGTCCTCCACGGACCAGCGAGGCTTTGGCTGCCGCGGATTGCGCTTCTCGCCCAGCAGCAGGTTCTGCCGCACCGTCAGCGTCGGGAAAATGTCCCGGTTCTCCGGCACATAGCCGATGCCGAGGTGCGCGATCTCGAACGTCCGCCGCCCCAGGATCTCCTCGCCGCGGAACTTCACCGAGCCCTCGGCCTTGACCATGCCGAGGATGGCCTTGGCCATGGTCGAGCGCCCGACACCATTGCGCCCCAGCAGCGCGACGATCTCGCCTTCGCCGATATGCGCATCGACGCCATGCAGGATATGGCTCTTGCCGTAGTAGGCATGCAGGCCCGTGACTTCCAGCATCCGCTTGCCCATCAGTGCGCTCCTTCGGTGGCGTCTTCGTCCAGCGTGGTCCCCAGGTAGGCTTCCTTGACCTTGCGGTTGTTGCGGATCGCCTGCGGGGTATCGGTGGCAATGACTTCGCCGTAGACCAGCACCGAAATGCGGTCGGCCAGACCGAACACCACGCTCATGTCGTGCTCCACCATCACCAGCGTCTTGCCGACGGTGACCTTGCGGATCAGCTCGACCGCATGGTCGGACTCGGAGCGGCTCATGCCCGCGGTAGGCTCGTCCAGCAGAATCACCTCGGCCCCGCCGGCGATGGTGATGCCGATCTCCAGTGCGCGCTGCTCGGCGTAGGTCAGCAGGCCCGCCTGCGTATTGCGCCGGTGCTGCATGCCGATCAGTTCCAGTACCTCATCGGCCCGCTCGCGCGCATCGCGCAAACCCGTCAGCCGGTGCCAGAACGAATACTTGTAGCCGAGCGACCACAGCACCGCGCAGCGCAGGTTCTCGAACACCGACAGCCGATGGAAGATATTGGTGATCTGGAAGCTGCGCGACAGCCCCATGCGGTTGATCACGAACGGCTGCAGCCCGCCGATCTCCTGCCCGTTCAGGCGCACCGTACCGCTGGTGGGCGCAAAGCGGCCCGAGATCAGGTTGAAGGTGGTGGACTTGCCCGCTCCGTTGGGACCGATCAGCGCGTGGCGCTCGCCCTTCGGGATGCTCAGGTTCACACCGCGGATGATCTCCGTCTGGCCGAACTTCTTGCGTACCTCGGTCAGTTCCAGTGCCGCCGTCATGCCGTACCTCCCGCGATCTCCGCCTGCACCTTGTCCCATTCCGCGCGCGATGCGCGCACCGTCAGCCGCCATGCGGCCAGCCCCACGGCCCACAGCAGCGCCGCCACCGCCCATGGCGTCCACGTCGCGGCATCGAAGCCGACGCCGAACAGCTTCATGGCCGTGCCATTGGCGCTGTCGACCTGCACCTTGTAGACCAGCTCGACCGTCACGATCACCGCCAGCAGCAGCACCACGCCGGCCGCGCCGGCCCTGGCGTAGGACGGCAGCATGCGGCGCAGCTTGCCCTTCGCCGCCAGCGGCAACTGCATCAGCAGCAGGCTGGCCAGGCCGCCCGGCACGAACATCACCATCAGCACGAAGAACAGGCCCAGGTACAGCAGCCACGCCTTGGTCAGGTCCGACAGCGCCACCGCGAACAGCACGAACACCACCGCGCCGATGATCGGCCCGAAGAACACGCCCGCGCCGCCGATGAACACCGCCAGCAGCACGCCGCCGGAGCGCACCGCGCTGACGTTCTCGGCCGAGACGATCTCGAAGTTGATCGCCGCGAGCGCACCGGAAATCCCGGCGAAGAACGCCGACAGCACCAGCACCAGGTAGCGCACGCGCTGGGTGTTGTAGCCGATGAACTCGACCCGCTCGGGGTTGTCGCGCACCGCGTTGGCGATGCGGCCCAGCGGCGTCTGCGTCCACGCGTACATGGCCACCATCGACACCAGGCACCACACCGCGATCAGGTAGTAGACCTGGCGCCCGGGCCCGAAGGTGAGGCCCAGGAACGGGTCGCCGACCACGCGGTTGGTGGAGATACCGCCCTCGCCGCCGAAGAACTCGGGGAACATCAGCGAGCTGGCGAACACCATCTCGCCGATGCCCATGGTGATCATGGCAAAGGTGGTGCCGGCCTTCTTGGTGGTGACATAGCCGAAGATCACACCGAAGAACGCGCCGGCCAGCCCGCCCACCAGCGGCAGCATCGACACCGGCAGCCATACCGTGCCGGCGCCAACCATGTTCAGCACGTGCACCGCAATGAAGGCGCCCAGTCCGGAATACACCGCATGGCCGAACGACAGCATGCCGGTCTGCCCGAGCAGCATGTTGTACGACAGCGCAAAGATGATCATGATGCCCATCTGCGACATCAGCGTGATGGCGAAGCCCCCGGTAAACACCAGCGGCAGCACCAGCATGATGAGAATGGTCAGGCTCCAGATAACCCAGCGCGCCAGGTTCAGCGGTCGGTAGCGCAGGGTGCGGCCGGTCGACACCGGCTCGCGCGGTTGTTGCATCGCTTGCTCCATGACCTCAGCTCTCCCGGGTTCCCATCAGTCCACGCGGGCGGAAGATCAGCATCACCACCAGCAACAGGTATGGCAGCACTGGCGCCACCTGGGCCACCGTGAGCTTCCACAAGGCATAGAACGGCGTGGCTTCGCTGACTGCCATGCCAAGGCTGCGCAACAGCCCCGCGAGCGATGCGTCGATCGTGACCGCGAAGGTCTGCAGCACACCAATCAGGATCGACGCGATGAAGGCCCCCACCAGCGACCCCATGCCGCCGACCACTGCCACCACGAATACGATCGACCCCACCGCCGCCGCCATCGACGGCTCGGTGACAAAGGCATTGCCGCCGATCACGCCGGCCAGCCCCGCCAGCGCGGCGCCGCCGCCAAACACCATCATGAACACGCGCGGCACATTGTGGCCCAGCGCCTCGACCATTTCCGGATGGGTCAGCGCGGCCTGGATCACCAGACCGATGCGGGTACGCGTCAGTACCAGGTAGATCGCCACCAGCATGCCCAGCGACACCAGCATCATGAAGGCGCGGTATTTGGGAAAAGTCGAGGTGAACACCTGGAACAGCGGCCCTTCCAGCTCGGCCGGGATGCGGTATGGCACCGCTGCCAGCCCCCACACCAGCTTGACGCCCTCTTCGATCAGGTAGGCCAGGCCGAAGGTGAACAGCAGCTCGGCCACGTGGCCGTACTTGTGCACGGTGCGCAGGCCGAAGCGCTCCACCAGCGCGCCCGCGCCCGCGACCAGCAGCGGCGCGAAGATCAGCGCCGGCCAGAAGCCGACCTTGCTGGCGATGGTGTAGGCGAAATACGCGCCCAGCATATAGAAGCTGGCGTGCGCGAAATTGAGCACGCCCATCATGCTGAAGATCAGGGTCAGGCCCGACGACAGCATGAACAGCAGCAGCCCGTAGCTGATGCCGTTGAGCAGGGAGATGACGAAAAATTCCACAGCGTGTCCTTCAAGCTGGTGCCGCCGCAGTGGCCGCAGTCACGTTTGGCCGGCATCCGTCCGGCTGGATGGGGGGTGAGCGTCCCCCTCCGCAGGGCGCATGGCGCCCCGGACGCTACCGCTATCGATCCAGAAAGACCGAGAGTATGCAGGATCGGGCCGCCACGCTGTCACGCTCGCTGTCACGCCTTGTCACGCCGCGTGTCATCGTGGCCGGCCCGCCATGGACAGGATCAGCCCGGCCGCTTCATCTGGCAGGAGGTGGGCTGCGCGGACACGTACTGGTCCATCTGCGCGTTGGTCTTCCAGCCGTACCCGGTGTTCTCCTGGTCGTACTTGATCTCCTTGCCGTCGATCTTGGTCCAGGTAGCCACCACCAGCGGCTGCTGGGCCTGGTGGTCGGTATTGCGCATCTCGACCAGGCCGTTCATGCTCTCGACCTTGATGCCTTCCAGCGCCTTGGCCACCTTGACCGGGTCGGTCGAGTTGGCATCCTTGAACGCCTTGGACAGCATGGCGATGCCGGTGTAGGACGCCATCACGTAGAAGTCATCGTTGTACTTCTTCTTGAAGCCCTCGATGACGTCGGAGCCCTTGAACCCCTTGTTGTTGGGGTTGTAGTAGCCCACGTACTTGACGTGCTCGGCACCGGCCGCGCCCATGGCGGTCGGCACGCCAGTGGTGCCGGCGTAGTAGGTGTAGTAGTTGGTGGTCAGGCCGGCGTCCTTGCCCGCCTTGATCAGCAGCGCCAGGTCGCTGCCCCAGTTGCCGGTGATCACGGTATCCGCGCCCGAGGCCTTGATCTTGGCCGCATACGGCGCAAAGTCCTTCACCTGCGCCAGCGGGTGCAGGTCTTCACCCACGATCTGGATGTCCGGGCGCTTGCGCTTCAGGTAGTCCTTGGCCGCCTTGGCCACCTGGTGCCCGAACGAGTAATTCTGGTTGATCAGGTAAACCTTCTTGACGCCGGGATCCTTGGCCAGGAAGGTGGTCAGCGCCTCCATCTTCATGTCCGAGTTGGCGTCGAGCCGGAAATGCCAGTAGTTGCACTTGGCATTGGTCATGTCCGGGTCCACCGCGGCGTAGTTCAGGTAGATGATTTCCTTGCCGGGGTTGCGCTCGTTGTGCTTGGCCACCGCATCCTGCAGCGCCAGCCCGACCGACGAGCCGTTGCCCTGCACGATATAGCGGATGTTCTGGTCGATCGCCTGCTTCAAAATGGTCAGGCTTTCCTGCGGCGAGAGCTTGTTGTCGAAGCCCACCACCTCGAACTTGTGCGCGCCGGCCCAGCCCTTCTGGTTGGCCACGTCGGCCACGAACTGCCAGCTCTTGAGCTGGTTCTGCCCAACGGGGGCCATCAGCCCCGAAAGCGGATCGATGAAGGCGATCTTCACCGTATCCGCGAGTGCCGAACCCGAAACCAGCGCAGAACCCATTGCGGCGAACATGGCCACACCAGCCACCAGCGGACGCATCTTGGTCATACTGTCTCCTTCACTCTTGTCGTTGGCTTGTCATTGATTGCGGCCGGCGGCGTGGCGCCCTCCTGTTCGCGCCATGCAGCCGGACCCCGGCAGCGCCGTGCCGCAAGCAGGCACGGCGCACCGGCTGCTGCCCTGCCCGCCTCAGGCGGCAGGCAGCTTGTAGTCCTTGAACTGTTCGCGCAGCTTGAGCTTCTGCATCTTGCCGGTGGCAGTCAGCGGAATCTCGGTGACAAAGGCCACATCGTCCGGGATCCACCACTTGGCGACCTTGCCCTCGAAGAACTGCAGCAGTTCCTCGCGCGTGACCTCTGCGCCGGGCTTCTTCACCACCACCAGCAGCGGACGCTCGTCCCACTTGGGGTGGTAGGCCGAGATGCAGGCCGCCATATGCACCGCGGGGTGCGCGGCGGCGACGTTCTCGATGTCGATCGACGAAATCCATTCGCCGCCGGACTTGATCACGTCCTTGCTGCGGTCCGTGATCTGCATGAAGCCGTCTTCATCGATGGTGGCGACGTCGCCGGTCGGGAACCAGCCGTCGACCAGCGGGTTGCTGCCGTTGCGGTAGTACTGGTCGATGATCCATGGCCCGCGCACCATCAGGTCGCCGAAGGCCTTGCCGTCCCACGGCAGTTCCTTGCCTTCGCCGTCGACGATCTTCATGTCGACGCCGAAAATCACGCGGCCCTGCTTCTCCTGGATCTTGTGGCGGTCGGCATCGGACAGTTCATCATGCTTGGCCAGCAACTTGCACGAGGTGCCCAGCGGCGACATCTCGGTCATGCCCCAGGCGTGGATGACATCCACGTCCAGCGCCTCGAGCGCGCGGATCATGGCCGGCGGCGCGGCCGACCCGCCAATCACGGTGCGGCGGAAGGTGGAGAACTTCAGGTTGTTCGACTGCACGTATTGCAGCAGGCCGAGCCACACCGTCGGCACGCCGGCGGAGAAGGTCACCTTCTCCTGCTCGAACAGCTCATAGAGCGAGGCTCCGTCAAGCTTGGCGCCCGGGAACACCAGCTTGGCGCCGACCAGCGGCACCGAGTACGGCAGGCCCCAGGCGTTGACGTGGAACATCGGCACCACGGGCAGGATCACGTCGCGTGCCGAGCAGCCGAGCGCGTCGGGCAGCGCCGACGCGTACGAGTGCAGCACGGTGGAGCGGTGTGAATACAGCGCGCCCTTGGGATTGCCGGTGGTGCCCGAGGTGTAGCACAGGCTCGACGCGAGGTTCTCGTCGAACTGCGGCCATTCGTAATTGCCGTCCTGCGTTTCGACCAGTTCCTCGTAGCACAGCAGCGGCACCTTGGACTCGGCCGGCATGTGGGCGCGATCGGTCATCGCGACCCAGCCTTTCACATTGGGGCAATGCGGCGCGACGCCCTCTACCAGCGGCAGGAAGGTCAGGTCGAAAAAGACGTAGCTGTCTTCGGCATGGTTGACGATATAGGCGATCTGCTCGGGGAACAGGCGCGGGTTGATGGTATGGCAGACGGCGCCCATGCCCGATACGCCGTAGTAGACCTCGAGGTGGCGGTAGCCGTTCCACGCCAGCGTGCCGACGCGCTCGCCCTGCTGCACGCCCAGCGCGCCGAGCGCCTGCGCCACCTTGCGGGCGCGCAGTTCGCAATCGCGGTAGGTATAGCGGTGCAGGTCGCCCTCGGTGCGGCGCGAAACGATTTCCGTAGACCCGTAATAACGGGCGGCGTGCTTGATGATGGAGGAAATGAGCAGCGGCGCACTCATCATTTGACCCATCAATGCCATGAAACTGCCTCCTGAAGTCTGGTGGATTCGTCTAAAAAACGAACAACCGTACTATTTTTTGGCGGTTGTCCGCGTGCCTCGAAACAGCGTTACTGCGATTCTGTTGTGCATTGCCGTACTGCTGGGTGAAGCCGTGAGGTGAAGCCGTAGTCAAGCCGTGGTCATCGGGGCCGCAATTCTGCGAAATCCATGCACCGGATTCATGTGCGCACTGAAGGAGGGAAATAACTGCGCGGTGCCTGGCGGTCTCACCAGATGTGAGCCGTTGAGGACGTACAATACTGCGTGGCATGTTGCACCTCAACATGTCGTTTTCCCTAGCCATCTACGCATTCCCGTGCCCTCGTCATGCGGCGTCGCCCCGCCCCGGAAGCGGCCCTGCGCGCCGCGCCCGACCCGCGGATTGCACTTGCCGCGCGCCCTCTTTCGCGATGCCAGACACGACCCAGCCCAACGCCCTGCACGTCTCCGATAACGACTCCGACACCAACGGTGACGCGGCGCTCGCCGTACCCTTCTCCACCACACCCGGCTTCTCCATGCTTGGCGAGAAATTCTTTACGCGCCTGCGGCCAACGCCGTTGCCATCGCCCTACCTGGTCGGCGTGGCGCCGGCCGCCGCGGCGCTGCTCGGCTGGGATGCCGGCGCCGGTGCCGCGCCAGGCTTTGTCGAGACCTTTGTCGGCAACCAGGTGCCCCGCTGGGCCGATCCGATTGCCACGGTCTATTCCGGACACCAGTTCGGCATCTGGGCCGGGCAACTCGGCGACGGCCGCGCGATCCGGCTGGCGCAGGCCGACACGGCTGCCGGCCCCTGGGAAATCCAGCTCAAGGGCGCCGGGCTGACGCCCTACTCGCGCATGGCCGATGGCCGCGCGGTGCTGCGCTCGTCGATCCGCGAGTACCTGTGTTCGGAAGCGATGGCCGCGCTGGGCGTGCCGACCACGCGCGCACTCAGCATCGTCGGCTCGGACGCGCCGGTGCGGCGCGAAACCATCGAGACCTCGGCGGTGGTCACGCGCCTGGCGCCGACCTTTGTCCGCTTCGGCCATTTCGAGCATTTCGCCGCGCATGACGACGTGGCCTCGCTGCGCCAACTGGCGGACTTCGTCATCGACAACTTCATGCCGGCCTGCCGCGACGATGCACAGCCCTACCAGGCGCTGCTGCGCGAAGTCTCGCTGCGCACCGCCGACCTGGTCGCGCACTGGCAGGCCATCGGTTTCTGCCATGGCGTGATGAACACCGACAATATGTCGATCCTGGGCCTGACCATCGACTATGGCCCGTTCGGCTTCCTCGATGCATTCGACGCCAACCATATCTGCAACCACTCCGATACGCAGGGCCGCTACGCCTACAGCCAGCAACCGCAAGTCGCGTTCTGGAACCTGCACTGCCTGGCGCAGGCGCTGCTGCCGCTGTGGCTGCCGCGGGAAGACGCCGACAAGGAAGCCGCCCGCGATGCCGCCATCGAGGCGGCGCGCGCAGCCATCGACCCGTTCCGCGACCGCTATGCCGCCGCCTTCTTCCGCCACTACCGCGCCAAGCTGGGCCTGCGCCCGCCGGCCGGCGGCGACGGGGTTGCGAACGACAAGGCCGACGAACCGCTGCTGACCAGCCTGTTCCAGCTGCTGCACGGGCAGCGTGTCGACTACACCCTGTTCTGGCGCAAGCTGTGCGGCATCTCGTCGCAGGATGCCTCGCGCGATGCGCCGGTGCGCGACCTGTTCCTGGACCGCGCCGCCTTCGACGCCTGGGCCGCCGACTACCGCGCGCGGCTGCGTGCGGAGCAATCGGACGACGCCGCGCGCGAACTGGAAATGCGGGCGGTGAACCCCAAATACGTGCTGCGCAACCACCTTGCCGAAACCGCGATCCGGCGCGCGCGCGAAAAGGATTTCAGCGAGGTCGAGCGCCTGCTGGCGGTGCTGTCGAGCCCATTCGACGAGCAGCCCGAGGCGGAGCACTACGCTGCGCTGCCGCCCGACTGGGCAGCCGGGCTGGAAGTCAGCTGCTCGTCATGACCGGATTGCGCATGCGCCGGAGCCTGCACGCCGGCGCAGTACGGTGTAAGGTTCGCGCCAGTGCCCCGACCAACGAAGGTTCCGGGGCCATGACCCCGGGCAAGACCGCGAGGAAACGACAATGACCACCACCAAGACCGACGCCGAATGGCGTGAACATCTCTCCGACATCGAATATCGCGTGACGCGCGAAGCCGCGACCGAGCGGCCCTTCACCGGCCGCTACTGGGACCACTGGGAACGCGGCATCTACAACTGCGTCGGCTGCGGCACGCCGCTGTTCGAGTCCGCCACGAAATTTGACGCCGGCTGCGGCTGGCCCAGCTATTTCCGCCCCATCAACGGCGAGGTCATTGCCGAACACGCCGACCACACCCACGGCATGGTGCGGGTGGAAGTCCGCTGCAAGGAATGCGGCAGCCACCTGGGCCATGTGTTCGAGGACGGACCGGCCCCGACCGGCCTGCGCTATTGCATCAACTCGGCTGCGTTAAAATTCGATGATCGCGACCCGGCGCAGCGTGAGGCGGATCATGCCCACGACGCCGGCAGCGACAATGAGCCCCGGCGCGACCCGCAGCGCTGACAAGCCCCGGCCATCGCGCCGGCAACAACCTGGTACCGCATGAAATTCCTGTTCGACCTGTTCCCGGTCATCCTGTTTTTCGCCGCCTTCAAGCTGGCCGACATCTACACCGCCACCGCCGTGGCCATTGCCGCCACGGTGGTGCAGATCGGCTGGGTCTGGTTTCGCCACCGCAAGGTCGAGCCGATGCAGTGGGTCAGCCTGCTGATCATCGCGGTCTTTGGCGGCGCCACGCTGGTGCTGCACAACGAAACCTTCATCAAGTGGAAGCCGACCGTGCTCTACTGGATGTTCGCCGTGGCGCTGCTGGGCTCGGTAATGGTCTGGCGCAAGAACCTCATCCGCGCGATGATGGAAAAGCAGGTCACGCTGCCCGATCCGGTGTGGACGCGCCTGAATGCCGCCTGGGCCGGTTTCTTCGCCGTCATGGGCGTGCTGAATCTCTACGTGGCCTACCAGTTTTCCACGGACGTCTGGGTCAACTTCAAGCTGTTCGGCAGCATGGGGCTGATGCTGGCGTTCATCGTCGCGCAGAGCGTCTGGCTGTCGCGTCATATGCCTGAGAACAGCCAGGACTGACGCTCCCGGCCGTCTTATCTCCGAGAAGGAAACTACCGATGGCAGCCAATCCCGCCACGATCGAGGCGCTGCTGCGTGAAGCGCTCGCCCCCAGCCACCTCGCCGTGCGCGACGACAGCGCACTGCATGCCGGACACGCCGGCGCCGCATCCGGCGGTGGACATTACGACGTGACAATCGTCAGCGAGCGCTTTGCAGGTCACAGCCGGGTTGCGCGACACCGCATGGTGTATGATGCGCTGCGCAGTCTGTTCCCCACGCAGATCCACGCCCTGGCCGTGACTGCGTACACCGACCAAGAGTACCAATCGCGCGCCCAGGAGCGCGCTTCTTCCAGCAACTCTCAGACCTGATTCCATGAAGACCACCGTCCTCTCGTTCAGCCTGGCGGCTGTGCTTGCAGCTGGCAGCCTGCCGGCCATCGCCCAGAATGCCGCCGTCGTGAATGGCAAGGCCATTCCGTCGACAAAGCTGGACAAGTTGATCGCCGGCACCGGCCAGCCCGACAACCCGGAGCTGCGCAAGCGTGGCCGCGACATGCTGATCGACCGCGAACTGCTCGTGCAGGAAGCCAACAAGCGCGGTATCACCCAGCGCGACGACGTGCAGGAGCAACTGGAACAGGCACGCCTGAACGTGCTGGCCGGCGCGGTGTTCGAGGACTACGTCAAGACCCACGGCGCCAGCGACGCCGAGCTGCGCAAGCAGTACGACAAGATCAAGTCGCAATTCGGCAATGGCAAGGAATACCATGCCCGCCATATCCTGGTGGAGAAGGAAGCCGACGCCAAGGCGATCATTGCCAAGATCAAGGGCGGCGCCAAGTTCGAGGAACAGGCCAAGGCCGCGTCGAAGGACCCGGGCTCGGCCGCCAACGGTGGCGACCTGGACTGGGCCAACAGCAGCAGCTACGTGCCGGAATTCTCGGCGGCCATGACCGGCCTGAAGAAGGGCCAGATGACCGATACGCCGGTCAAGACCCAGTTCGGCTGGCACATCATCGAGCTGGTGGACGTGCGCGAAGCCAAGATCCCGTCGTTCGAAGAGGTCAAGCCGCAGCTGATGCAGATGCTGATGGGCGACCAGAACTGGCAACGCGAGCAGTTCCAGGCCATGATGAAGTCGCTGAAGGACAAGGCGAAAATCCAGTAATCACGGACCGGTCGCCCCCACCGGTTCTGCAAGGTTGAACGATGCAGCGTGTGGAGACGACCGCCCCCTACTGGCAACTGTGGCATCTCACGTCCCGGGGCATGTGCTATTGCGCGTTGGCCTGGGCGTCTTTGGACGGCGCCGCTCCAGGCTGGCGCCAGCTCCATTCCTACCTTCCCCTGCGTGACCGTTATGCGCCTGAGAAGATCCTGCATGCCGTGGTGGCGTACAAGGAGGCTCGGGGTGAGATCAGGCCGCCTCCTGGATTTGAGGCGGGGCGGATGCTCACTTATGCATATGCGTCGTGGAGTTCGCGGTTGATAGCGCCGGATTTGGGATGAATCGGCTTTCGTAGATTGTCTGGCCCTCGCAGCTGATGAGATGTTGTTGGCCGTTGAACCGCCTGGTTCCGCCCTCCTGGGCGGTTCAACGGCCAACAACATCTCATCAGCCGCGAAGGCACTAAGCATTGAGGCAGGCCCTCACCCCACCCACTTCCTCGCATTCCGGAACATCCGCATCCACGGGCTGGCACCATCGCCAACCTGCTTCCACGCATCCGGCGCCCAGCTCATGGTCGCAGCCCGGAACACGCGCTCCGGGTGCGGCATCAGCACGGTGAAGCGCCCGTCGACAGTGGTCACCGAGGTGATACCCTCGGGCGAACCATTGGGATTCAGCGGATAGGTTTGCGTCACCGCGCCGTAGTTGTCGACGAACCGCAGCGCGACGTTGGCCTCACCGATATTCCCCTGCTGCGAGAAATCCGCAAAGCCTTCACCGTGCGCAACCACGATAGGAATGCGGCTGCCTTCCATGCCAGCAAAGAAGATCGACGGCGACGACTGCACCTCCACCGTGACGTAACGCGCCTCGTACTGCTCCGACTGGTTACGCGTGAACTGCGGCCACGCGCCCGCGCCCGGGATGATCGGGGCCAGGTTGCTCATCATCTGGCAGCCATTGCACACGCCCAGCGCGAAGGTGTCCTGGCGGTTGAAGAACGCCGCGAACTGCTCGGCCATCTGGGCGTTGAACAGGATGGTCTTGGCCCAGCCTTCACCAGCGCCGAGCACGTCGCCATAGCTGAAGCCGCCGCAGGCCACGAAGCCCTTGAAGTCAGCCAGGTTGGCGCGGCCGGCGATCAGGTCACTCATGTGCACGTCGTGCGTGTCGAAACCCGCACGGTCCATGCTGTAAGCCATCTCGATCTGCGAGTTGACGCCCTGCTCGCGCAGGATGGCCACGCGCGGACGCGCGCCGGTGGCGATGAACGGCGCGGCGATGTCTTCGGCCGGATCGAACGTCAGCACCGGGCTGATGCCAGGATCGGCAGCATCCAGCAGGCGGTCGTATTCGCTATCCGCGCAGGCCGGGTTGTCGCGCAGGCGCGCGATGCGCCAGCTGACTTCGCTCCAGTTGCGTTGCAGGTCCGTACGCGACGCACCGAACACCTTCTTGGCATCGCGGTAGATCTCGACCTGGTCGGTGGTGTTAGGCTTGCCGACCACGTGGCTGCATGCAGACAGGCCGGCCTCGCGCAGCACCGCGAAGACTTCGTCGCGGTCCTGCATGCGCACTTGCACCACCGCACCCAGCTCTTCCGAGAACAGCGCGCGCAACGTCTGGTCGTTTCGCCGCTCGGCGATCTGCTGGGCCCAGTTCTTGGCATCGCCGTAGTCCTGTTCCTGCTGCGGATCCAGGGCCAGCATGTCAACGTTGAGCGAAACACCGCAATGGCCGGCAAAGGCCATTTCGGCCAGCGTGGCAATGAAGCCGCCGTCGGAACGATCGTGGTAGGCTAGCAGCTTGCCCTCGCGGTTCAGGCGCTGGATCACATTGAAGAAGTTCTTCAGGTCTTCGGCGTTGTCGACGTCCGGTGCGCTGTCGCCCACCTGTTGCGTGACCTGCGCCAGGATGCTCCCGGCCATGCGGTTCTTGCCGCGGCTCAGGTCGACGGCGATCAGCACGGTGTCGCCCGCATCGGTGCGCAACTGGGGCGTCAGCGTGCGGTTGACGTCGTCCACCGCGGCGAAGGCCGAGATGATCAGCGACACGGGCGCCACCACTTCCTTGTTGACGCCGTCGTCCTGCCACTTGGTGCGCATCGACAGCGAATCCTTGCCGACCGGGATGCTGATGCCCAGTGCCGGGCACAGTTCCATGCCGACCGCATGCACGGTGTCATAGAGCTTTGCGTCCTCGCCTTCCACGCCGCAGGCCGCCATCCAGTTGGCCGACAGCTTGACCTTGCCCAGGTCCTTGACCGGAGCGGCAGCCAGGTTGGTCAGCGCCTCGCCGATCGCCATGCGGCCCGAAGCCGGGGCATCGATCACGGCCAGCGGGGTGCGCTCGCCCATGGTCATCGCCTCGCCGGCATTGCCCTTGTAGTCCAGCGTGGTCACGGCCACGTCGGCCACCGGCACCTGCCACGGCCCGACCATCTGGTCGCGCGCGTTCATGCCGCCCACGGTGCGGTCGCCGATCGAAATCAGGAACGACTTGTTGGCCACGGTCGGATGGCGCAGCACATCGCGCACGGCCTGCTCCAGGCTGATGCCGGTCACGTCCACGGCCGGCAGCGGCTGCTCGACGCGCTTGACGTCGCGGTGCATGCGCGGCGGCTTGCCCAGCAGCACGTCCATCGGCATGTTGACGGCGTAGTGTTCCTTGAGCGCGGCGTCGACGCTGGCGTCGACCAGTTGCAGCTGCTTTTCCTCGGTGGCAATGCCGACCACCGCGAACGGCGAACGCTCGCGCTCGCACATGGCCTGGAACTGCGGGAAGCTGTCCGGCGCGATCGCCAGCACATAGCGCTCCTGCGACTCGTTGCACCAGATCTCCGCCGGCGACAGGCCGGACTCTTCCAGGTGCACCTGGCGCAGGTCGAAGCGCGCGCCACGGTCGGCGCCGTCCACCAGTTCAGGGAACGCGTTGGATATGCCGCCCGCACCGACGTCGTGGATCGACAGGATCGGGTTGGCGTCGCCGAGCTGCCAGCAGGCGTTGATCACTTCCTGCGCGCGGCGCTCCATCTCGGGGTTGCCGCGCTGGACCGAATCGAAGTCCAGGTCGGCGGTATTGGTGCCGGTCGCCATCGAGCTGGCGGCGCCGCCGCCCATGCCGATGCGCATGCCCGGGCCGCCCAGCTGGATCAGCAGCGTGCCGGCCGGCAGCGGGTTCTTGTGCGTGTGCGAGGCGTCGATATTGCCGATGCCGCCCGCGATCATGATCGGCTTGTGGTAGCCGCGCACGGTGCCGCC
The DNA here is from genome assembly GCF_017815025.1 of Cupriavidus phytohabitans. Classification (NCBI taxonomy): domain Bacteria; kingdom Pseudomonadati; phylum Pseudomonadota; class Betaproteobacteria; order Burkholderiales; family Burkholderiaceae; genus Cupriavidus; species Cupriavidus phytohabitans. The sequence continues at coordinate 3,390 of NZ_JAGIQB010000020.1, read as the reverse complement.
GACGTTCTGCTCGTAGACGCGGAAGTAGCCGCCCAGGTTGGCGCGGCCGAATTCGTTGTTGAACGCGGCGCCACCCAGCGGGCCGTCGATCATGATCTGCAGCGGCGAGGCGATGCGGTCCGGCTTGCCGGTGACGCCGGGCTTGTCGTCGGGGTTGCGGTGCGCCACCGGCTGGGCGGCGTCGCGGTCGTTTTCCCACGATTCGACGGCGTCGGGCAGCATCAGGTTGGACACCGTGAAGCCGGTCAGCCCGGCCTTGGGCTTGGCGCCGCGGCCGGTCGCGCCTTCGTCGCGGATTTCACCGCCGGCGCCGGTCGAAGCGCCCGGGAACGGCGAGATCGCGGTCGGGTGGTTGTGCGTCTCCACCTTCATCAGCGTGTGCGTCAGCGCCTCGTGGCGGCCGTACTTGTGGTCATCGCCGCGCGGGAACCAGCGCTCGGCCACGTCGCCTTCCATCACCGCCGAATTGTCCGAGTAGGCCACGATCGAGCCTTGCGGATTGAGCTGGTGCGTATTGCGGATCATCGCGAACAGCGACTTGTCCTGCTGCACGCCGTCGATGGTCCAGGTGGCGTTGAAGATCTTGTGGCGGCAGTGTTCGCTGTTGGCCTGCGCGAACATCATCAGCTCGACGTCGGTCGGGTTGCGCTCCAGCTTTGCGTAGGCATCGACCAGGTAGTCGATCTCGTCCTCGGACAGCGCCAGGCCCATCTCGACGTTGGCCGCGGCCAGCGCGCTGCGGCCGGCGGCGATGTCGATAAAGCGCAGCGGCTTGGCCGGCAGTTCCTGGAACAGGCCGGCGGCATCGTCACGCGAGGCGACCACGGTCTCGGTCATGCGGTCGAACAGGTGCGCGGCGACGGCGGCGCGGGTGTCCGCATCCAGCGACTTGCGGCCGCGCAGCAGGCCCTTCTTGCAGACCACGGTGATCTCGATGCCGCGCTCGATGCGGTGGATATGCGTCAGGCCGCAGTTGTGGGCGATGTCGGTCGCCTTGCTGGCCCACGGCGAGATCGTGCCGAAGCGCGGGATCACGACGAAGCGGTCGCCCTCGGGCTGCTCGGCGAAGGGTGCGCCATAGGTCAGCAGCGCCGCCACGCGCGACTGGTCGTCGGCCGACAGCGGCATCTGCGCGTCAACAAAATGCAGGAACTGGCCGTGCACCGATTCGATATCGGCATCGATTTGCCGCAGGGCGGTGAGCAGGCGTTGCTGACGGAAGGCGGAAAGCGCCAAAGCGCCGGGGAAGCACGAGAAATGCGCCATGATCGTAGCGGTCAGGGAGGCGTGGAGGTAAGGCCTGGGTAAAGGCTAACAAAGGCCTGGGTAACGGGCCTGGGTAATGGCTGCTGCTTGGCCGGCACCGCTGCATGGGGCGTCCGGCTGGCGGGAAACCGCTATTGTACCTTGCCGGGCGGGGGATTTTGCATTGCGCCATCACGGCGGCGCCGTGTTACAGGGATTCGTGATAATGCTTATGCATCACTTTGCGCAATTTATCGCCCGAGTGATGTTCTCGGTTACTGCGGGCGTCGACCACCGCAGTGCGCTGCCGTCAACGCTTATGCGCGTCATTCGGCATTTTTAGCTTGACACTTGATTCGCGAATTATGAGCATGGTCACCACCCCCGGTACCGCACCACCGCGCCCAATGCCATCCATGCTTCCCGATCTCGACACCCTGAACACCCGCCTGCGCGAGGGCGCCACCAGCCGCGCAGCGGTCCTTGAGCAGGTCGCCGCCGCGGCAGCCGCGCCCGCCGCCGAAGCCGTGTTCCTGCACAGCACCTTCGAGGCCGCCGCGCAGGTCGCTCGCGCCGCCGATGCCGCCGGCGGCGCCGGCAAGACGCTGCACCCGCTGGCCGGCCTGCCAGTCTCGGTGAAAGACCTCTATGACGTCGCGGGCGAAGTCACGCGCGCGGCCTCGGTCGTACGCCAGGATGCCGCCCCGGCGACAATGGACGCGACCGTGGTGGCGCGCCTGCGCCAGGCGGGCGCAGCCATCGTCGGCCGCACCAATATGACGGAGTTCGCCTTTTCCGGCGTCGGCATCAACCCACACTACGGCACGCCGGTCAACCCGGCCAGCGAGCCCGGCACTCCGCGCATTCCCGGCGGCTCGTCGTCGGGCGCGGCAGTGTCGGTGGCGCTCGGGCTGGCGGTCGCGGCGCTTGGCAGCGATACCGGCGGCTCGATCCGCATCCCGGCCGCGCTGTGCGGTATCACGGGCTTCAAGCCGACTGCCCGGCGCGTGCCGCTGACCGGTGCCTTCCCGCTGTCGTACACCCTCGACACCGCGTGCGCCATGGCGCGCACGGTCGGCGACTGCGTCACGGTCGATGCCGTGATCGCCGACCAGGCGGTGCTGCCGCGCGTCACCGGCCCGTCGGCCACGCGGCTGGCAATTCCCCGCCAGTACCTGCTGGACGACCTCGACCCCGTCGTTGCCCACGCCTTCGACCGCGCACTCGGCCGGCTGTCCGCCGCCGGCGTGCAGCTGGAACATGTCGACCTGCCCGAGCTTGGCGAACTCGCCGCCCTGAACGCACAGGGCGGCTTCAGCGCGCCCGAGGCTTATGCCATCCACCGCCATGTGCTGGCCGGCAAGCGCGAGCTGTACGACCCGCGCGTGGCATCGCGCATCGACCGCGGCGCAACGGTCAGCGCCGCCGACTATATCGACCTGGGCCGCGCCCGCCTCGACTGGATCGCCCGCATGGAAGCGCGCCTGGCCAGCTTCGACGCGGTGGTGTGCCCGACCGTGCCGATGGTCGCTCCCGAGATCGCGCCGCTGCTCACCGATGACGCGCAATTCTTCCGCGTCAATGCCCTGCTGCTGCGCAACACCTCGGCCTTCAACTTCTTCGACGGCTGCTCGATTTCGCTGCCCTGCCACGCGCAGGACGAGCTGCCGGTCGGGTTGATGCTGTCGCACGGCCCGATGCGCGATGCCGAACTGCTGGGCACGGCCCTTGCGTTGGAACGGATCGTGCAACCGTCTTCGCGCGACGACTGAGACCGCCGCCGCGCCGTTGATCTTGCGCTGACCGCGGCCCACGCCGCGGAAGGCACCAGGTAGTACGCAGACAGCTGTACAACCGCGCCCCGCGCGCACACCAGGAGAGATCGAGATGCGAGTCAAGGCAATCGTTGCGGCTGGCCTGGCGCTGGCCGCCATAACGGTACAGGCGGATACCAAGTGGGACCTGCCCACCGGCTACCCGGCGAGCAACCTGCATACCGAAAACCTGCAGCAGATGGCCAACGACGTCGACAAGGCGACTGGCGGCAAGCTCAAGATCGTGCTGCACCCTAAGGATGGTCTGAACAACCTGCCGTAGCCGAAGGCCACGGCGTGCTCAGCACGCATTGATTTCACAGGATGAGAC
>NZ_JAGIQB010000192.1:0-1326 GCF_017815025.1 Cupriavidus phytohabitans | reverse complement strand
ATCGGCCCTTTGACCAGCTCATCCAGCAAGCCCTCAGGCAAAGCCGGCAGCGGCCCGCGGGCCGCTGCCTGAGACGCTACCGTACGTTTCTTCTTCATTGGCATATCCATGGTCGTTACCTCTCATGATATGCCTCGTACACAAAATTTCGGATAGGTCCAGTTTCGGCTCCGCGTGTCGAGTTGGCCCAGCATCCACGACAAGTCCACCACGCGCTGGGCAATCAGGTGGCGCACCTCGCACTGCTACTGCCCATAGACGCCGGCCAACGACGCGCTTAGGATTTCCTTGCGGAAACGCTCCAGCACGGCGGGCCAGATGATCACGTTGATGACCCCACTTCCGCGTCCCGGTCCACGCTGGATCCCCGAAACTCGCGCGCTGTACCGCGAGGTCTGCGGCCTGCTGTTCTTTCGCTACGGCATCACGCACACCGCCAACAAGCTTCTATCAGCTGGTGCGCAAGGGCAGCATGGGAGCGCCCCCCGAGGTGCTGCAGGGGTTCTGGCAGGAGCTGCGCCGGGCGAACCCGCGTCACCATCGACCATCCCGACCTGCCACAGGCGTTGAAGGACATTGCGGCCAGGGCGGTGCAGACCATCTGGCAGGCGGCCAACGAGGCCGCCGCCGGCGAGTTGGCCACGCTGCGCGCCGAGGCCGAGCGCGATGTTGCCCACGCTGCAAACCAGGCGCGGCGGGAGGCGGGCCGGGCGGAACTGCGCGTGCCGGCAGCTAGAGGAACTGCGAACCCAATTCTCGACGGAGCTGGAGCGCGCCCGCGAACAGGTGGTCATCGCCCAGAAACGGGCCGAGGCCAGCGAGCGCCGCGCGTTGCGCGAACTGGACCCGCAGCGCATCGCGCGCCGGAAGAGCGAGCATGCCGCCGAGGACCTACGCACGGCGCTGTCGGCGGCGCACAATGAGGCGCGCGACGCGGCCGTGGGGCAGGCCGAGGCCCGCGCTCGGCACCAGACCTAGGTCGCGGCGCTCACAGAGCAGCTCACCACGCGGCAGCGGGCGCCGACGCCTCGGGGCGGAAAGCGGCCGACGATCTGGCCACGGTGCAGGTGTAGTTGGCCGCGGCGCAGCGCCGGGCCGAGCGCGCCCAAGGCCGAAATACGTCGCGCAACGCTCGTGCTAGTGCCGAAACTGGCGTCGAATTCGTGCTGTACCGCGCTGCGAACACAACTGGCAATCCTCACCTGGTCAGTTTGGCATTGCTGATGTTTGAACACCATCCCCTGGGGAGATATCAGAAAATCCTTAGTATAAATTAGAGAAAATCCGATAACATCTTCTGTAGGGTGGGATTAGTATCCGTATAGG
>NZ_JAGIQB010000191.1:0-1360 GCF_017815025.1 Cupriavidus phytohabitans | reverse complement strand
TCATGCAGCTTTCGTGATCCTCATTTAACGTCTCTGCCGCCCTTCCGTTGGCAGAGGTTTTTCAGACCATCCCTAACCGAAAGTTGCTATGCGAAAAGTTGGCCACTTGGCCGGAATCCCTGCAGCAGATCTGGGCCATGACACCGCGCAGCCCTTGGAAAACCCTCTACTTCGTCGATACCGAGTTCACCGACTTCCAGGACTGCCAGCTGATTAGCGTGGCGATCGTGGGAGAAGATGGGCGCGAATTTTACGGTGAGTCCTCCGACTTCGATCGCCGAACCTGCAGCGGATTCGTGCGTGAGGCCGTGCTTCCGCAACTTGGGCCGTTTCCGGGCCGGTCAATGCCGACCACGCAACTCAGCGACGAACTGCGGGCATGGATGCACGCCGTGCCTGCAAAGCCCAAGCGTTCTTCATGCTGCCCGGTAACCAACTCCGCCCCTGGGAGGGACAGGTCGACCACGCCGTACGGGTTCTGACCTGTTCGCTCAACGCTAGGTATTGTTAGTTGCTGCAGCAGGCCGGGGCCCGCAGCAGAGCGGGCCGGCCAAACGAAGAAGGGAGCGCTAGGCGCCCTTCTTATGCAGCGCGCTCACGATCGTGTTTTCCAGATGGGCCAATACTGTCTTCACAGTCTTGGCTTCGAGCTGGGTTTGCGCGACCAGGTGGGCGAGCAGGCTGGACTTGTTGAAAGTCTCCTTCAGCGGCTTGGCCACCGGTGCCACGGCGGCGGCGGTCTTCGGTGCAGCCTTCGCGGCCGGCTTCACAGCAGCCTTCTTGGCCGGGGCCTTAACGGCCGGCTTCGCAGCGGCCTTGGCAGTCGTCTTAGCTTTAGTTGCCTATCGGTTCGTACTCTCAGTGGTTGATGTGCCGGCGGGTCCCGATGGGTTGATCCGCAACCCTGCACGCGATATTGCCACGACCAAGCCTATTTTCAAGGGTTATTTTGCATTTTTCTGCGTGTGCTCCGGGTATCCTCAACGCAATTGCAACACTCAGTGAGCTCGATATACGGAGAATGCCTTATGAAAGCCAGCAGCGGGACCCGCAACATACAGCAAGCCCTCTTCGGCAGCACGTTCGCCGAATGGAGAAAGGATGCTGATCGTGCGCTCGATCACTGGCTGGCCAGGCGCGGCGTTGGTGAGAGTAGCGCAAAAATCTACGGCTTCATGTGACGCAAGTGGCTGCGTTGGATGTAGCAGTTCTGTCAGGCAGCCGATGGGCCAGCCGCCGCCGGGCAATTCCTTGAACCTAGTACAACATCCCGCAAAGCCCTTTAATAATTATCGGGCTGTAAATAGGGCTCCAGGAGCGTGATGATCAACTGGGCCATCTCGTCGAGTGTGCCGGTGCC
>NZ_JAGIQB010000190.1:0-1374 GCF_017815025.1 Cupriavidus phytohabitans | reverse complement strand
TGGTTGAATCATTTTCTGGCCTTCAAGTTTCACGACCGCAAATTCTACTTCCGTACCGTTACTGCGACAGAACCCTCTATTGTAGCCAGGAGGGTTCTTCACATACCTTCATGAGCGAAATTCATAACGATTTGAATACAGTTCATTTTACGTGCAGAGGTACGCCTTCTACAATCCCGACTTCCTGGCGGCGGCGGATGATCTTTGTTCAAATGACTTACAACCTCGGGTTCCACCAACATTGGTGCGAAGCGGGCTCGAAAAATTGCTGAGGCGCGTTCTTGCAAGGTAGGGATACCGTGCGACGATTTGAAGCTGGTGTCCAGCGCAATACCGTCGCAGGATTCTCAACGGGCATGTTGTCTTCGCGCCACTAATCTCATCGCTAGCTCGGCAGCTTTATCCGGCCGGAGGCCAAAGCCTCCATGGCGCCGCCATAGATGATACTTTCATATGTTACTAACGCAAACTCAAATAGAAAATGCCAAAGCTTTCATCGATGGCACTTCTTCGAAGTCATCGGCTCCAGGCTGCTTCAGGGGTTTTTGCAAGCCACAAGACGCCTCATTCTAGTCGCCTCTCATGTATCAGATGCTGAAGCATGCGAAAGTTGATCAAAGACGTGAGGCATTCCTTGTTTCAGTCTCTTGGACCATGTAACGCATGGGTTTTAATATTTCGTTTTTATGCTTTACACAATTAGCTGGAAACTAAAGAGTCCGCGGTAGTGCTGCCATGATGAGTTAATGGAACGGTGAGCTAGCTCATGTCAGCGTGTTTCACTGACATTCCTGCCTCGTATGATGCCTAGTACTTTTTTTAAATTAGAGGAGATCTTTTGTGACCAGTTTGAAGTCCAACCCTTCTGAAGGAGGAAACGAAGCCTTGAGCGAGCCAGAGCGGCGGCGGCGGCGGTCCGTGCATGAAAAGCTTGCTATTGTGCAGGAAACCCTGGAACCAGGTGTAACCGTCTTAGAGGTGGCCAGACGCCATGAAGTCAATCCCAATCAGGTGTCCGCATGGCGGAAGCAGTACCAAGATGGTACTCTGGCCCCTCTCAATACCGGCGAGGCTTTGGTTCCCGCATCTCAATTAGCCGCCGCGATGAACGAGATTCGAGAGTTGCAAAGGCTCTTGGGCAAAAAGACACAGGAAGCAGAGATATTGAAGGAAGCGGCTGTGCACACTCCGTCTTCAAGTAGTGATTGCGCACTTCACCATTCCGCCCTGGGGCGACTGTGATGAATAGCGTCTGCATATTGGCCATGAAAGCTGAATAACCTTACGTGGTATACCTGGCGATTTCAAGAGCGAAGTGCAACACCCTGCGGGTTATTGAACAGGGAGCCGGTCAGTTGGGTTGGCCAGGACCTG
>NZ_JAGIQB010000189.1:0-1374 GCF_017815025.1 Cupriavidus phytohabitans | reverse complement strand
AGGAAGCGAACGGCATAGCGTGAAGGGCGGGACTTGACGACCCGGTCGCATGAGCGGCCGGGTCGTTTTACATTGGGCAGCGACTTTAGGCGCTCGCGTAGGCGCCGTAGACAGTCGGGCAGTTTCGCAAAGGCTGGCGTGACGGCTGCCCACATCATCTCGTGCTGGATGACGTGGAAGGCACGCACGAAGCTCATGTCAGTCGGCGCGAGCTTGGCTTCTCGGGCGGCGCTGGCCATCTCCCGGCGAATCAGGTTGTAGGCGATCAGGGCGCCCCAGATTTCCTGGCATACCCCATCGACGGTTCGGCTGCGCAAGGTCAGCTCCATGCCGAGCATCGACTGCTTCAGTTCCCGGTAGCTCGTTTCGATCTGCCAGCGGCGCTCGTAACAGGCGACGATGTCAGCAGGTTTGACGCGTCGGCGATCGAGCAGCGACGTCAGCAGAATTCGGCTACGTCCGCGTGCATCGATCGTGCGGATTGCCCGCGCCTGCCAGAACTCTGGCAGCGCCGGACACTTCTTGCGTGCCTGCGGCGAGACACGCATGCGTACTGTGGCGTCCTCGGCCGTGCCGGCTGTAACCTCCCAGCACGTGTTGGATTTGGCGGGGATCAGGAAATGGCGGTTATCCCCGCCCATCGTGAGGCCACACAAGATCTCGGCAGCCAGAAAGCCTTTGTCGAAGACCGTCAGCGAATCATTCGGTATCTGCGGCAACAAACCTTTGGCGTACACCATCTCATTGCTTTCATAGCGACCGAAGCTGGCGCCTGCCACCAAATGCGTGGGAATCGCTGTCAGCGTCACCATGCGTACCTGCGGATAGCTGGCGACTCTGCGAACGTAAGCTTGAGCACCGAAGTGCTCGCGGTTGGCGGGGCTATCGGCCGTGCGTAGCGTCGTGCCATCCATCGCCCACAAGCTGAGTCCCTTGAAGGCGTAGTCGCTGGAATCCTGCAAGCTCCAGGCACGCGCTGTTCGTTCGAACAGCCAGGCCAGCGGCGCTTCCCCCACGCGCTGGCGAGCTTGTGCCGCCGCGCTCTTGCTGACGAACGGCGCCACCTCATCAGGCAATGCCAGTCCCAGGTTGTCGAGCACTTCGCTGATCGACCAATGGCGGTACATCGCCAGCGCAATCACCAGCCAAACCACCTGTTCCGCGGGCAACCGACGGCGACGAATACTCGCCGTTCCCGTCGCCTCTACCGCACGCTCGATCCACTCGTATGGCAGATGCTCGGCCAGCCGACTTAAGTCGGCTGGCTGTTGCGCTTCGAGCAGGAAGGTCAGGTGACTGGAGAGCATCGCGCCCGAAAGTTAACACCTCGGCGCAAGGTTTACAACTTCCTCTGACGCTCCATACAAAAATGCC
>NZ_JAGIQB010000188.1:0-1388 GCF_017815025.1 Cupriavidus phytohabitans | reverse complement strand
TGGCTAGTACAACATCCCGTAAATAGGTTGAATAATTAGTCGCCTCGGATATCATGGCGGGATGAGCCGAGGCCGCCAAGCAACGCCAGTGAAACTGGCGAAGAAAGAACAACAGGAATTGTTATCGCTGATCGAACGCAAGACGGCTGCGCAGCGAGATGTCATGCGCGCACGAATCGCGTTGTGGGCCCACGAGGGTCACTCCAATACCGTCATTGCGCGGGAATTGGATGTATCGGTACAAACGGTCTGCCTGTGGCGTAAGCGCATTGCCAAGCACGGTGCCCAAGGTATTCGCGAGGGCGAGCGTAGTGGCCGTCCGCCACGCATCACGCACGAGGCGCGGCTACAGTTGATCGCGCTGGCGCGTGAAACGCGGGAACCTGAGGGGCGGGTTACGCCTACACTCGACGAGATTGTGGCGCGCGCCGTGGAACGCGGTGTCGTCGGGCAGATCAGCCGCAGCCAGGTGCAGCGCATACTGCAGGCCGGCGACGTGCGTCCGCACCGGGTCCAGCAATGGCTACACAGCCCAGATCCGGCCTTTCGCGAGAAGGTCAACGGAATTTGCAAGCTGTACCGTAAGGCGCCTCGCAACGCGGTGGTGCTCAGTATCGACGAGAAGACCGGCATTCAGGCCATCGAGCACAAGTACCCGGGACGCGCGCCCGTGTGCGCTGGACGTCCATACCGGACAGGTGCTGGCAGAATGCCGCGACCGGCGCACCCAGGATGATCTGGTCGCCTTCATGGAGCGCGTCGTGCAAGCGCGTACCCGGACAGCAGGTGCACGTGGTGTGGGATAACCTCAACACGCATCGCGCCGAAGCCGTCTGGCAGGCGTTCAACGCGCGGCACGATGGGCGGCTTCACTTCCACTTCACGCCGTTGCACGCGAGTTGGGTCAATCAGATCGAGCTCTGGTTTGCCTGCTACACGCGCCGAGTGCTGCGCCATGCGAGCCACACCAGCATTGCGCACCTGCGCGAACGCACCGAGCAGTTTGTCGGCGCGCACAATCAGGTGGCCCGCCCGTTCAAATGGAGCTTCCGGGGCTATCCACTGCAAACCGGCGCATCGTAATCGAGAATCGACATGCCAGCCTTACCCGCCAAACCTGCCGAATTGCAGCGGCAACTGCGCAGCCTGCTCGGCCACGAGCAGATCATCACGCAAGCCTACGGACGTCACCTGCTGATCAAACGTCTGGACGACGAGGAGCCGACGGTGGTGGCCCGGCTGACCGAGCTCGGCCGCCAACGCTATGGAGCCGCCTTTCGTACCCACAGTGGGCGTTGGGAGCCACTGCCTGGCACCGGCACACTCGACGAGATGGCCCAGTTGATCATCACGCTCCTGGAGCCCTATTTACAGCCCGATAATTATTA
>NZ_JAGIQB010000187.1:0-1392 GCF_017815025.1 Cupriavidus phytohabitans | reverse complement strand
GCACGATCGTCGCCAGAAATGCCTCACGTCGCGTCGGCTTACGGTATTGCTCGAATCCAGCCCCTTGATCTGCACCCACTGCCAACGTCATCTGCTTCATGTTCTTCTCTTTGCGCTCTTGATCCCTCACATAACGCTCTTCCTCATGAAGCGGAGGACTTAATCAGCATTGCCTTAATATCAGCCTATCCGACAAACCCGACAGTCATTCGAACACCCAATGAAGTTCTATCACTACACAGCTGTGTCGCTCGCCGAATCCATCCTTTCGAAGGGGATTTCTCTCGGTCACGTTAAACACGGCGACGGCAGCATTCGTAACTCGGTTGTTTGGCTGACGACCGATCCCGAACCCACTGGGCACGGTCTGACCACTGGCCAGGAGGTAATGACCGCCAGTCGCGTGGCATACCTGACAAAGGTCCATGGCGTCGCCCCGCGAAATGGCGTCACCATGAACAAATCGAGGGTGCGCCTGACGGTTGAAATTTCGGATGATAGTGGTTTGATAATGCCATTCGTCGAATATTACGCCCGTCGCGGCGAAAAGCCTGATGAAGCCAAGTTGATGGGTCTCTCCGCGTACGTCGAGAACCCGTGGCAATTGCCGCTGGCAAAAAGGCGCAAGCTTATGAAAACGACCGCCATCTAGGGAAATGCTGAATAAATCAGTGCGCGAGTCATCGCGGGATTGGGTGAGTGCGTTGTCATAGTCATGTCCATGGTTCAGTCCGGTGATGAAGCGACAGATTAGTTTTGCGGAAGCAGAAAGCCACGGCAAGAAGCGGGTGACGCGCCGCCAGCGCTTCCTGACGGAGATGGAGAACGTCGTGCCGTGGTCGCGGCTGATAGCGGCGGTCGAGCCGTACTACCCCAAGGGGAAACGCGGCCGGCCTCCGATCGGTCTGGAGCGGATGGTGCGCATTTACTTCCTCCAGCAGTGGTATGGACTGTCATCGCGGCTCTTCTCCTTGTTCTTGGTCGACGGTGGCGCCTCGATGATGGTGGCATCCACAATCGTACCTTCCTTCATCATCAGCCCTCGCTCGCACAGCATGATGCCAACTCGTCGAACAGCTTTCGCGTCAGTTCATGCGCGACGAGCATGCGGCGAAACTTGAGCAGCGTCGTCGCGTCCGGCACTGCTTCGACCGCCAAGTCGATCCCGGCAAACGCGCGCATTGCCATGCTGTCGTACAGCGCGTCTTCCAGCGCCTCGTCAACCCGGAGATGCACCAGGCTAAGAAAGGCAATGCTTGGCACTTTGGGATGAAAGCTCATATCGGCGTGGATGCGGCTTCTGGGCTGGTACACAGAGGTATTGTCAAATTTGGTGTACGAGGGCTGATCGTGGCCGGTTCTCAGGCGGCGAGTTTCTGCTGATCTGGCGGA
>NZ_JAGIQB010000186.1:0-1395 GCF_017815025.1 Cupriavidus phytohabitans | reverse complement strand
TCCTCGATCGGCGCGTTCAGGCTGGCCGACAGGCCCAGCCCCAGCACCGTGCGCGTCTGCGCGGGATCGATCACGCCGTCGTCCCACAGCCGCGCGCTGGCGTAGTACGGGTGGCCCTGGTGCTCGTACTGGTCGCGGATCGGCTGCTTGAAGGCATCCTCTTCCTCCGCGCTCCACTTGCCGCCCCTGGCCTCGATGCCATCGCGGCGCACCGTCGCCAGCACGCTCGCGGCCTGCTCGCCGCCCATCACCGAGATGCGCGCGTTCGGCCACATCCACAGGAAGCGCGGCGAATACGCACGGCCGCACATGCCATAGTTGCCGGCCCCGAACGAGCCGCCGATGATCACCGTGAACTTGGGCACCTGCGCGGTCGCCACCGCGGTCACCATCTTGGCGCCGTTGCGGGCGATGCCTTCGTTCTCGTACTTGCGCCCCACCATGAAGCCAGTGATGTTCTGCAGGAACACCAGCGGGATCTTGCGCTGGCAGCACAGCTCGATGAAGTGCGCGCCCTTGAGCGCCGACTCGGAAAACAGGATGCCGTTGTTGGCGACGATGCCGACCGGATAGCCCCAGATGCGCGCGAAGCCGCATACCAGTGTGGTGCCGTAGCGCGCCTTGAACTCGTCGAACTCGGAGCCGTCGACGATGCGCGCGATCACCTCGCGCACGTCGTAGGGCTTGCGCGTGTCGGTGGGGATCACGCCATACAGCTCCTCCACCGGGTACAGCGGCTCGACCGGCTCGTGCAGGCGGATCTGGTCCGGCTTGCGGCGGTTCAGGTGCTGCACGATATTGCGCGCCAGGCTCAGCGCGTGGTGGTCGTTCTGCGCGAAGTAGTCGGCCACGCCGGACAGGCGCGTATGCACATCTGCGCCGCCCAGGTCCTCGGCGCTGACTTCCTCGCCGGTGGCGGCCTTCACCAGCGGCGGGCCACCCAGGAAGATGGTGCCCTGGTTCTTGACGATGATCGACTCGTCGCTCATCGCCGGCACGTAGGCGCCGCCCGCCGTGCACGAGCCCATCACCACGGCGATCTGCGGGATGCCCTGCTTGGACAGGTTGGCCTGGTTGTAGAAGATGCGGCCGAAGTGGTCGCGGTCGGGGAACACGTCGTCCTGGTTGGGCAGGTTGGCGCCGCCGGAATCGACCAGGTAGATGCACGGCAGGTTGTTTTCCTCAGCGATCTCCTGCGCGCGCACATGCTTCTTGACCGTCATCGGGTAATACGTGCCGCCCTTGACGGTGGCGTCGTTGCAGACGATCACGCATTCCTGCCCGGCCACGCGGCCGATGCCGGTGATGATGCCCGCGCCCGGCGCGGCATCGTCATACATGTCGTAGGCGGCGAGCTGCGACAGCTCCAGGAACGGGGTGCCCGGATCGAGCAGC
>NZ_JAGIQB010000185.1:0-1409 GCF_017815025.1 Cupriavidus phytohabitans | reverse complement strand
TAATGGCGTTCAGTTAAGGTCCTTTCTGAGGTACCGGACGGTGTAGCGCTTAGGCAGGGCTTTGACCACACGGGGGCACTTACGCCCCCGTCGTTTTTGTACGATCGCCAACTGAAGTTTGGCGCGCATGCGCTGCAGATGGGCCGGCAGCTTGCCTGGGGCCATGCCGGCTGCCCAGGTCAGTTCACCCTGTATCAGGCGCAAGGCCAGCACAAAGCTCAGGTCGGTAGGCTCGACGCGGGCCTCGAGCGCAGCCTTGGCCATCTCCAGACGCACCAGGTTGTACGCAATCAGTGCCCCCCAGATTTCCTGATATACGCCCTCGGGCTGGCGGCTGCGCAAGGTCAGTTCGGCCCCGAGCATCGTCTGCTTCAATTCCCGATAGCTGGTTTCGATTTCCCAACGGCGCTGGTAGCACGCAAGGATATCGGCGGCCTTGAAGCGCCGACGGTCCGTCAACGAGGTCAACAGGATGCGATCTGAGTCCTTGTCTCGAATCGCACGAGCTGTCCAGGTCTCTGGCAAGGCTGGATTCTTGCGGCGAGCCTGAGGTGAGACCTTCATCTGTACGAGGCCATCATCCGCACTGCCTGAGAGCAGCTCCCACTGTAGATTCTTCTTGGCTGGGATCAGGAAGTGGCGCTCGCTGCCGCCCATGCGCAAGCCCCACAGGATCTCTGCGGCCAGAAACCCCTTGTCAAAGATCGTCAGCGAATCATCCGGGATCCGCTCCATGAGCGGCTTGGCATAGAGCATCTCATTGCAGCCGTAACGGCCAAAGGCGATATCAGCAACAAGATGGGTAGGAACGGCCGTGAGCGAGACACCGCGCACTTGTGGATAGCTGGCGACCTTGCCACTGGCATAGCTCTGGGCGCCAAAGTGCAGGCGATTCTCCGGGCTATCGGCAGTGCGGAAGGTGGTGCCATCCATGGCGTAAAGCGCCAAGCCCTTCCATTTGTAGTGCGCAGCATCCTGAGCCACCCACGCCCGTGCGGTTTGCTCGAACAGCCACAACAAAGGCTTATCTCCAAGCCGCTCGCGGGCTTGGGCGATGCCGCTCTTGCTGACACAGGCGTTGGCATCGTTGGGCAGTGCCAGGTCCAGCGTCTCCAGCACATCGGGAATCGATTGGTGCCGATAGAGCGCCAGCGCGATGACCAGCCAGACCACCTGCTCTGCTGGCAGTCGGCGCCGGCGAACAGACGCTGTTCCGGTGGCGGCCAGCGCCTGCTCGATCCATGCCATCGGCAGATGCTCGCTGAGCCGGGCAAAACTGGCCGGCTCACTAAGCTCAAGGGTGGCGTGGACTTGTTCCGATAGCATCGGAACGGCAAGTTAACAGCTCGACACCTTGTTTACAACCCCTGCAAAGAAAAATGCCGTTCAGACTTAACTGAACGGCATTA